>CALGMC010000114.1 GCA_937959145.1 uncultured Chlorobiales bacterium | reverse complement strand
GGTTTTCCCGCCTTGCGCGCTTGCCGTTGCCGATTCCAATTTCACATTGCGTTTTGAGAGCGGTTCAGGAAGTTTTTTGCGCGTCTGTTCAATCATCGTGGCGGCGTTGGCGAGGTCTTTGTCGGAAAGTGTGGCAGTGTTGAGTTCAACGCTGGCGTCGCCCGGAATGCACGATTCACGGCAAACGAGCCAAGTGAGGTCGGCTTTGATGGTGAAATTTCTTGTTGGATTTTGAGAGGGGAATACGGTTGCAAGCAAAACAAGTTCGTTGTCGTAGCCGTAGTCGACGGCGGTTTCGGTGGCGATTTTATGCGGCGTTGGGAATTGCAGTTCCGACACCGTGAAGCCGTCGGGAAGTGTCCATTGAACTTTTGGCGCAAGCCCTGCGTCGCCCGGATTTTTCCAATACAAATGCCATTCAGGTGCAATCCGAAAATGAATCGCAATGGTAAATGGACGGCTGAACTCTCTTGTGCCAATATGAAGCGACGGCGTAATCAGCGGTTTGCCGTCAACGATTTGCGACATAGCAACAAGCGGCATAAGCGAAAGCCAAAGCGTTAAAGTGAGTTTCATTGTTGGAAAATGTTTTACGAGATTTCTACGAAACCAAAACCGATTCTTCGGCATAGTCGTAATCGGCACCAATGCGTTTTCGCGTAAGCGCAATCACGACAGTTAAAAATCCGACGCGCCCAATGAGCATTGATAAAATAATCACGATTTTTCCTGCATTGCTCAACTGTGGCGTAATGCCCGTGCTCAAGCCCACTGTGCTCACGGCTGAAACGACTTCAAAGAGCATGGCTTCAAAAGCAAAGCCTCGCTCTTGTTCTGTGATAAGTAGCGCAAAGAGAGCCGTCGCAATGTAGAGAAGCGAAAGCAGTGCTGTGCTGAATGCGCGCGTAATCGCAAGGTCGGAAATTTTGCGATGAAAGAGTTCGATTTTATTTCGTCCCGAGGCGATAGCGTAAATGTTCAGAAGTGCGAGCGTGGCGGTTGTAGTTTTAATCCCGCCGCCGGTTGAACTTGGCGATGCGCCAATCCACATTAAAACAATCGTAAAGAAAAGTGTTGCCGTTGAAAACGAGGCAATGTCCAAAGTGTTGAAGCCTGCCGTGCGCGAGACTGCCGAGTGAAACAAGGCTTGCGTAAATTGCTCAAACGCCGTGAAGGGATATAGATTTCTTCCGCCTTCCAGCATCCAAAATCCTGCTGTGCCAACCACCAAGAGAAAGGCAGACGCAAGGAGCACAATTCGCGCATGAACAGTGAGCCTCACATTCGGCTTGCGCAATACTTTTCCCGCAATCCAACTCGAGCAACTCGAAAGCACAGGAAACCCAAGCCCGCCGATGACAAGCAAGACGATAATGATGTATAAGAACGGCGTGTGGTTGTAAAAATAAATGTTGGAGAGATTTTCAGAGAGAAGCGAGAAACCTGCATTGCAAAAGGCTGAAACAGCGTGAAAGATTGAGAAGAAAAAAGGGGTTGTTCCTTGCGGCAAGTGGTTGGGGGTGAGCGTGTGGTAAATGAGCAATGCGCCGACGGCTTCAATCAAAAATGTGTAGAATCCGATTTGAAAGAGAATGGATTTCACCTTGCCCAAACTTTCTTCGCCTAAGAGTTCGCGTAGCGCGGTGTATTCTTTGAGGTTGCGGTTTCCGCCTGTAACGACGGCAAAAAAAGTCGTCAGCGTCATGATGCCCAGCCCGCCGATTTGAATCAGCACCAAAATAATCCAATGCCCGACATCGCTAAACGAGGTTGCAATGTTGACCGTCGCTAAGCCTGTAACGCAAACCGCACTCGTTGAGATGAAAAGGGCGTCAATGACGGATAACTCTTGGACGCTCGCTTTCGGCAAGAGCAAAAAGCCTGCGCCGAGAAGCGAGAGCACAACAAAACTGAACAGGAGCACGCCCGAAGGCTGAACACTTGTTGTCATCACGCGCCCGCTGTAGCGCAAGGTTGAAGGCACTAAGGCGATGACAACTAAAAACTGCGTTACAATCAAATATGCACTTGTAATCGTTTCAGGGGTCAGTTGCGGATTGAGCGACGCCAGCACTCTTTCAATTGCACGAGGGAAAATCAAATAAAATAAAATCACGGTGAAGAGAACCAACTCGAGCCAACGCTCGCGCATGTGTCGACGTTTGTTTTCCGCCAATGCAACTTTGATGAACGCTTGAACCGCAAAGAAATAGAGCATCACGGTTTCCGTCAGTTGTGCAAGCGATTCAAGTAACGAATTGAGATGAAAGCCGATGCGGGCAATGATGGAGCTAATGGCAAGCAGGGCTAAAATAATCAGACAGTTGTCAATGGTGCGGAGAATTGCAAGTCGGTGAGTCTCGATCCAAGTTATTGTGGCTTGGCGTGCGGAATGGTCATTAGAACTATCGGGTGTCTTCATATTGTCTTGTTGGCGAGGCAAAGATAGTAAGCAACTGTATCTACGCCACTGTCAACGGCAATTAAGGAAAAAACTTCAAAAAATTTCTCTCGAGAGCACTCGCTCATCAGATTGAGAATCTACTTCCACTCGACTTTCACTGAGCCCATTCCTGTGGAAATATCGAATTCCAATGTGCGTAAACCACTGCCGTAATTACCGCTCACATAGACATCGCCTTTTTTCTTGAAATCTTTGGGAAGGTCAACCGAAGAGAAAATGTTTTCAGAGTAATTGAGTTTGACCGCGTCGTCCTGTGGCACAATCACCGTGAGCGAGCCGGCACCGAGCGAGATTTTGGCTTTGGCGTTGTTCATTTTCATCTCACCCGAAAAATCCATTGTTACCTCGCTTGCGCCGCCATGCATGTTGATTTCCTTAAAGTTTGCATTGCCAAGACCTTTCAAAATAAAGCGCGACGCACCCGTAGCAATTTTCAATTTTTCCATCGGTTCAGCATTGGGCTTCTTGAAGTGAACGGCGGTTTGGCACGCACCCGATTTGAGCTCGAGCGACGAGAGTTTGAGCGACGATAAATCCAACTCGTGCTCACCTGCGGCAAGCGTGATGGATAAATCTATCGGGAGTTGGTCGGTGAAAGTCAAGGTTAAGGAGGAAATATCTTGACGTTTTTCCTCGTCGCTATTAAACCAATCGCGCAAGCGCAGAGAGATGGTTTTATTCTCTGCATTTTTTGAGCGAATGTTGCTGATATCTAAATCACCGATATTGTCTTCGGAGACATCGTAAGCGTAATGCAAGTCGTTGGGGTCGGACGAGGTGTAGCGATATTCAAACACGTTGGGCGAGTGATGTGCGGCAATTTTGAGGTTCACCAATCCTAACTTCACGCGAGCTGAAAGTTTCTTTTCGGTCGTAATCGGATACGCTCTTGAAATTGCTTGCGCTTGGCACAACGCCGCCGATACAAGCAGTATCAGGAGCAAAAGCGACTGGCGAAAAAAGATGCAACTTGACGTCGCTCCAGACGCTATGGTGTATTTTGAGAGCATGAGTCGTTAATTGCGTGATAATCGTGTCTGAATTTACAGTTCTAAAAACAATTTTACCAAGTTTCGCGCTGAAAGTTGCGCCGCTACGGCGTGTCGGAGGGAAAAGTTACCTGTTCTTCAAAAAATTTGCGCACATCGTCTCGATTCGTGCGAATTGCGCCCACATCAGCGCGGCGTGCTGTGAGTTTGCGCTGGGTTATCAACGCCCAAAGCGACGGCTCATAGAGCACCAGCGATGTAACTTCGCCAATCACTTCGCCCTCCTCCAAAATGTGCACCTTGAAAAATGCTAACGACGAGAGCGAAACCGCAACGGAGTCAACCCTGACTGTGTAACTGCTTCGTGTGTTCAAGTGTGTTTCGGCAATCTCAATCGCGTTTCGCTCTGCCCAATTCACATAAAACACATAAAACAGCGCGAAAAACAAGAGGAACATCAACGCAGGCGAAACGAGGATTGCCACAACGAGACGGCGAGCATCAAGCACACGTGCGTTCAAGGCGTTACATGAATTGGTTGTTTCGTTAGGCTACTTTTTGAGCGTCTTTCTCACGGTTTGTTTGTAATACGTGCAAATTCGCGTGAGTTCACAAAGATGACATTCAGGAGATTTGGCTTTGCACGTATATCGCCCATGTAAAATAAGATAGTGATGAAAATCGCCAACCTGCTCAGGCTTCAAGTATTTCATGAGTTGGTGTTCGGTCTCGAGCACATTCTCGGCTTTGACCAATCCCAGTCGGTTGGACACGCGGAAGACATGCGTATCAACGGCAAGCACGGGCTTTCCGAAGGCATTGCTCATGACGACGTGCGCCGTTTTCCTGCCGACACCTGCAAGTGCGGTCAGTTCTTCTAAGGTCTCTGGCACTTCGCCGTCATGCTTCTCGACAAGCGTTTTACAAAGCTCAACAATGTGCTTGGCTTTGTTGTTGAAGAAGTTAATCGATTTGATTTTTTCTTTGACTTCCTCAACCGAGAGTTTGCTCATGGCTTTGGCGTCAGGGTAGTCTTTGAACAGTTCAGGCGTAACCATATTGACGCGCTTATCG
>CALGMC010000113.1 GCA_937959145.1 uncultured Chlorobiales bacterium | reverse complement strand
GTTGATTTTCGGAGAGCGCATCATTGCTTACTTGAAAACAAAAGTCATTGAGCCGATAAAAGAAGAAGCACCAGAGGAGCATCGGAAAAAAGTCGGGATTCCGTCAATGGGCGGCTCAATTATTCTGCTTTCCATCTTCGGTGCATCGCTCTTGTGGTCAAAACTCGCAAGTCCGTTTGCATGGCTGATTCTGCTTGCGGTGGCGTGGATGGGCATCATCGGGTTTATTGATGATTACTTGAAAGTGATTAAGAAAGTCAAAGGCGGGTTGTCGGAGCGATATAAACTATTTGGTCAGATTACGCTCGGATTAGCGATTGGGATTTATACCGTCTTAGACCCAAAACTTTCCGCGTTGCTTTCAAACACGACGGTGCCGTTCTTTAAAAATTTGATTGTCGATTATGGCTACTGGTATATCCCGGTGTGCGTGTTCATTGTGGCGGCAGTTTCAAACGCAGTGAACTTAACCGATGGGCTTGATGGACTTGCGGCAGGATGTTCGGCAATTACGCTCATCGCGCTTGCAGGCTTTGCTTACCTGACAGGCAACGCCAAGTTTGCCAAGTATTTGAACATCGTCTATATCGAGGGCGCAGGCGAAGTGGCGATTATCGCGCTGGCGATTGCGGCGGCGTGTATTGGGTTTTTATGGTTCAACGCGCACCCCGCGCAAGTGTTTATGGGCGATACAGGCTCGCTAGCGATTGGTGGTGCGATTGCCGTGATTGCGCTTCTCATCAAGAAAGAATTGCAACTGCCGGTGATTGCAGGAATTTTCCTAATTGAAACGCTCTCGGTGATTATTCAACGCTATTGGTTCAAGTTCACACGCTGGAAATACGGCGAAGGTCGGCGAGTGTTCAAGATGGCACCGCTGCATCATCACTTTCAGATGTTGGGGTGGCAAGAAGAAAAAATCGTGATTCGGTTTTGGATTCTGACGCTTGTGTTTGTTACGGCAAGTCTAATCAGTTTGAAGTTGCGCTAATGAAAGTTCAAGAGATACATCAAAAGCGCGTAACCGTTATCGGCGGAAAGCGGAGCGGAATTTCAGCGGCAATGTTGCTCAAAAAGCACGGCGCAAAGGTGTTTCTTACAGAGCGCGACGCGATAGATAAACGGTTCATTGAAAAATTGGAGCGAAACAAAATTGACTTTGAAGCAAGCGGGCACACCGAGCGCGTCTTCGAGTGCGATTTTGCGGTCATCAGTCCGGGCGTGCCGAGCAATGCGCCGATTGTCAAACGGTTGGAAGCGGCAAATGTGCCAGTCTATTCTGAAATCGAGATGTCGTCATGGTTTTGCAAGGCGCGCATCGTTGCGATAACAGGCACAGACGGAAAGACGACAACAACCGCACTCACACACAAAATTTTTGAGCGCGACGGAAAAGAGAACGGCTATCGTGCGTTTGCCGTCGGCAATATCGGCGTGCCGTTTGCGGATTATGTCGAGGAGATGTCGGAGCGTGATGTGGCAGTGGTAGAAACAAGCAGTTTTCAACTTGACCACTGTTTCACATACAAGCCGAAAGTTGCAGTGATTACCAACATTACGCCTGACCATTTGGACCGATACGACAATGATTTTCGCAAGTATGCTCGTGCAAAGTATCGCATCTATCAAGCGCAAGATGAAAACGATGTGTTGATTGTCAATATCGATAATGCCGAATTACAGCGGCAGTTTTCAGACAAAGAAGTTTTGAAGTCGCTCAAGCCAAAGTTGGTGCGAATGAGTTTAGAAAAAAACCTAAGCAAAAAATATGAAGCGTGCGCTTATCTCGACGGCGAGTGGCTCACGATAAAGTTTAACGGAGAGAAAGAAAGGATAATGAAAAAAGAAGAGGTTATCGGGCGCGTGCATTTTCGCGGCACACACAATGTCTACAATTCGCTTGCGGCGGCGGTCGCGGCGCGTGCGTTGGAAGTCAAGAAGGAAATCATTCGCGAAAGCATCATGAGTTTTGAAGGAGTGGAGCATCGAATCGAGTTTGTGCGCGAGTTGGGCGGCGTGCAGTTCATCAACGATTCAAAAGCCACAACGGTCAACGCGCTTTGGTATGCGCTCGATACCATTAACGCGCCGATTGTGCTCATCGCAGGCGGACGCGACAAAGGCAACGATTACAGCAAAGTAAAACCGCTTGTCAAAGAGAAAGTCAAAATGATTATCGCCATTGGCGAATCAAAAGAAAAAATCGCGGAAACTTTCAGCGATGTAACGAAGGTCGTCAAAGCCGAAACGATGGAAGATGCCGTGCGACTTGCGCGCCGTGAAGCCAAACAAGGCGAAACCGTCTTGCTCTCGCCTGCGTGTGCGAGCTTCGATATGTTCGCCAACTTCGAAGAGCGTGGCGAAACCTTCAAACGCTTGGTCGGAAATTTGTAATTGAGGCGTGAGCCGAAAACAAGGCAACTGAGGCGTGAGCCGAAAACGAGTTCTGTTCTTTCTTTTTGTTCTTTGCTATGTCTTCAAATTGTGATGCTTCCCGATGCGGTGCGGCGCAATCCGTCCGCGTCGGGATAATTATATCTCAAATGCGGAGGCGAAACAATAAACAATCAAACAACAATGAACGGCGGATTTATCATTGACCATACAGAGCCGAAACCCTTGCAAAATCAAGGGAGTAGCGGCGGCGTTGATGAAACCAGCGTTCTCGGAAAACTTGCCGAAGGCAATATCATTCCGAAAAAGACATTTGAAAGTCTCGCGGGAAAAATGCTCTTGCTTTTGGTAGTTCTGCTGATGTGCATTGGCGTGTTAGTGGTGTATAGCAGTGGCGCAGGTTGGGGCGCAAAAAAATTTCACAACGAAGAGTATTTCCTTTGGCGACAATTGCTGTTTGTGGTCTTGGGCTTAGGCGTCATCTTTATTGTCGGCGCGATTGATTACAAACTCTTCAAAAAATTTAGCAAGGCGATTTTGGTGGTGAGTGCGGCACTGCTCGCAATGCTTTTAGCAATGAAAGCCGTTGGCGCGATTGACGGCGCGGCGCGATGGATTGGCTACGGACGCTTCAAGTTTCAAGCGTCGGACTTGGCGAAATACGCGCTCATTATGCACTTGGCAACAATGCTAACCGAAAAGAAATCGCATGTCAAAGATTTGTATCGCGCCTACTATCCAATGATAACCGTCGTTTTTGGAATCGCAGGACTCGTTGCGCTTGAGCCAAATTTCAGCACGGCGGCAGTGATTGTAAGCATCTGTTTTATTGTGCTCTTTCTCGGCGGTGTGGATTTGAAGCACCTTGCACTGACGGCGTTGGCGTTTGTGCCTGTGGCGGCGGCATTTGCGATTGCCGCACCGTATCGCGTGGCGCGACTTCTCACCTTCGTCGGTGAAGGCTCGGATAAAGCAAGTTATCAAATTGAACAAGCCTTGATTGGGCTTGGC
>CALGMC010000112.1 GCA_937959145.1 uncultured Chlorobiales bacterium | reverse complement strand
TCTATCTCAACGAACTTGAAACCCGACTGATTACAAACTCGCTTCACATTTTCGGACAAGCCGCACCGATTGAAACGCAAATCATCACCGTAACCGAAAGCCTCAAAGCACAAGGCATGGAAACCACCTTGCCAAGTCTGCTTCTCAAAGCCCTCGACCACAGCGGCACCTTCAAGCACTATGCGCATCTGGCAAGTGTGGCACGTAAAGGCGACGAACGCGCGATTTCTCTTCGCGAAAAAATCGATGACGCCTGCAAAGCCTTCGTTGAGCATGCCATTTTCGGCAAAGAAAATCCTGTTCAGGTTTGGCGCAGTTTGATTCACGCGCACGAGATTGCTCACGACACTGCCGAAGCCTTAGAAAAAATTATGCACGACGGCAAAGCGATGGTGCATGCTTTATCGGATAACAAGCATGAACTTGACGCTGTCGTCAAAGTGCTCAACGGCAAATTCTTGCCGACAGGTGCGGGCGGCGATTTAATTCGTGACGGGCTTAACGTGCTTCCCACCGGCAGAAACATTCACGCCATTGACCCTTGGCGGATTCCATCAGAACTGGCTTTCGCACGCGGCACGCAAATCGCCGATGCCTTAATCGCACGCCACTTGGAAGAACACGGCGAGTATCCTGAAACCATCGCCGAAGTGTTGTGGGGATTGGACACGATTAAAACCAAAGGCGAAGCCGTCGCAACGGTTATTCGCTTAATCGGCGCGCGTCCTGCTTACGACGGTCAAAACAAAATTTCTCACTACGAACTCATTCCGCTCAATGAATTGAAGCGTCCCCGCATTGATGTCTTGATGCAACTCTCACCCGTTTTCCGTGATGCGTTTGGCTTGCTGATGAATCATTTGGATAACCTTGTCAAAGCCGCCGCCAAAGCCGATGAACCTGAATCAATGAACTTCATCAAAAAGCATGTCAATGAAGCCCTGCAAAAAGGCTTGTCGTTTGAAAGCGCAACCGCGCGGCTCTTTACGCAATCGCCCGGTGCATATGGCACGTATGTCGATGATATGATTGAAGACTCCGCATGGGAGAGCGACGACGAACTCGATTCTCAATTCGTTCGACGCAATGCCTTTGCTTACGGCGGCTCGCGCAATGGCGTCAACGAAACCGAAGTGTTGCAAAACTTGCTCGGCACGGTCTCGCGCGTGGTGCATCAAGTCGACTCCGTCGAGTTCGGCATTTCGGATATCGACCACTACTTCTCAACTTCGGGCGCACTCAAACTCTGCGCAGAAAAGCGCAATCCTAAACTCAAAGACGTCAAACTCAATTACGTAGAATCTTTCACCGCAGATACGAAAATCGATGACGTCGGAAAAGCCCTCAAAGTTGAGTATCGCACCAAACTCTTGAACCCGAAGTGGTATGAAGGCATGCTCGCTCACGGACACAGCGGCGCGACCGAAATTTCAAACCGCATGACCTATATGCTCGGCTGGGACGCTACTACGAAAAGCGTTGACGACTGGGTTTATCAAAAAGCCGCTGAAACTTACGCGCTCGACGAAAACATGCGTGAGCGACTGGCAAAAGCCAATCCACAAGCCATGAAAAACATTGTCGGACGCCTGCTCGAAGCCAACGGACGCGGACTGTGGAAAGCCGACGCCGAAACGCTCGACCAACTGCGCGAACTTTACGCCGACTTGGAAGACCGTCTCGAAGGCGTTGTGCATTAACCTGACCGTAAGTCCAATGCTCACGAAACGCTTGCTTATTCGAATACTCCCCCTACTCGTTTTGGCAAGCGTTTCTTTTTCGCTTCATGCCCAACAAGAAAACTCACGCTTCGCACTTCGCTTTTTTGAACATCGCGGATTAACGATTCCCTATCGCTTATTTGAACCGAAGATTCATTCGCCGAACGCGAAATTTCCGCTTGTCCTCTATCTGCACGGCGCAGGCGAGCGAGGCAACGACGGAAGCGAGATTATTCTCAAAAACGGCGCGCTTGATTTCGCAAAGCGTCAAAGCCAATACCCATGCTACATCGTTGTGCCGCAATGCCCGAAAGAGATGAAGTGGTCGCCCTATCAAAAAGAACTGGGCACTTATTGCCTCTCTGACACGGCGTCCATCATTCAAGAGTTAATCATCGCCTTGCTTGATTCGATTCAAACCAAGTATGCCGTCGATACTTCGCGCGTTTATGTGGCGGGCATTTCAATGGGCGGATTCGGCACGTGGGAACTCGTCATGCGCCACCCGTCGCGATTTGCGGCGGCTGTGCCAATTTGCGGCGGCGGCGATGTTACAAAAGTTCATCGCCTCAAACATCTGCCGATTTGGGTGTTTCACGGCTCCGACGACCAAGTCATCAAGGTTCAGTGGTCGCGCTCGCTTGTCGATTCGCTCAAAGCCCTTGGCGCGCCTGTGCGATATACCGAACTGCCGAACGTCGGACACAACGCTTGGACGCCTGCTTTCGCAACCGAAGAACTCTACGCGTGGCTCTTTTCTCAAAAGAAGCCGTAACTTTGCACATACTTTTTGCTCTTGTTGAAACTTTCCAACAAGAAAACTGACATGATTGCCGAAAATCTTAACCGCATCAAAACTGAAATTGCCGAAGTTTGTGCGCGTGTGGGAAGAACGCCCGAAAGCGTTAAACTCATTGCGGTCTCAAAAACCAAACCTGCTTCTGCTGTCCTTGAAGCCTTTGAGGCAGGTCATCGCGTTTTCGGCGAGAACTACGTGCAAGAACTGCTCACGAAATTTGCCGATGAAACCTTGCAAACCTTGCCGATTGAGTGGCACTTCGTTGGACATCTTCAATCCAACAAGGTTCGATACGTGGCGGAAAAAATTGCGATGATTCACGGCGTCGATAAACTTTCGCTTGCCGAAGAAATTTCAAAGCGTGCAAAAAAATACAATCGCACCCTTCCCATTTTGCTTGAAGTCAACATCTCTGCTGAAGCCTCTAAGCACGGACTTTCGCCTGACGCGCTCTTTTCAGAAGCCGAAAAAATTTTCGCACTTCCGCATATCGAGCTCAAAGGCTTAATGACCATTGCCTCACCTGACCGCGAGAAAGTCAAACAAGAGTTCAAACACATGCGCTTGTTGTTTGAAAAGCTCAAAACCCTTGCGCCCAAGCCCGAACAAATCACTGAACTTTCCATGGGCATGAGCGGCGACTTCGATATCGCCATTGCCGAAGGCGCAACGCTTCTGCGCATTGGCACGGCAATTTTCGGCGAGCGACGTTAATTCTCTACTTCCCACTCATGCGCATTGAAGAGAATCGCGAGCATGCTCACTTTCACGTTTTTAATGCGCGAATGAAATCCCTCGAACTCGTCGTAGTAGTAAAGAAATGTGCGCGGTTGCTCCTCGTGCTGAATGGCTTGATATTCATACCACAATGCTAATTCTTTTTCAGGCGGTTGTGGCAAGCCCAGTTGCTCAATCACTTTTGAAAATCGTTCATGGCGAAACACCGACGAGTTGAACGGCGAATCTTCCGCCCAAATGACTAATTGAAATGGAAGCGTTTCCGCCGAAAGCCCTGAAAGTGCCGCATCTAAGCGATATTCATTTTGACGTTGATTGAAGAGTGCCATTTCGAGCGTTTCGAGATTGCACTCGATGCCAATCTCACGCAGGTTTTGCTGAATGATAGTGCCCGCGTAGGCGCGTCGGTCGTTGCCTTTTGGCGCAGCAAGCGTAAAGGAAAATCGCTTGCCCTCTTTTTGCAAAAAGCCGTCGTTGCCTTTCGTCCAACCGGCTTCTTTGAGTAGCGATAAGGCTTTCTGCGGATTGTAGGCGTAAGCATCGAGCGAGGGGTTCAGCAGTTTTTTGTAGGCAGGCGAGAGCGATGTATTGACGATTGTGGCTTTGCCTTCGCCGATGTAGCCTTCGACAATAGCTTCACGGTTAATGGCGCAAGTTAAGGCTTGGCGCACGCGCTTATCGCCGAAGAGCACATGCGGTTTTAATTCCTTTCGCTCACGATAGAAGTCGCCGTCGACGCAGAGCCACACGACGCTATCGAAGAGGCGATTTTTCACTGCGTAAATTTTCTTCCCTTTGTTTTCTTGTTCGATAGCGACCGCATCTTTCGGCGCAATTCCGCCTGAGCCAATCATCGCATCAATTTCACCCGACTTGAACGCCGTGAGTCGTGTGGTGTAGTCGGGAATCACGCGGAAGACGAGCCGTTTGAGTTTGGCAGGATAAGGCAGAACGCTTGATTCATTGCGCACCAAAACGAGCTCATGTTGCCGTTCCCATTTCTCGACCTTGAACGCACCCGCCGACACAATCGGCAGTTCAGCCGATTTGGCGCGCAGTTGTTTTGGCTCAATCGATTCGAACACGTGTTTGGGAATTGGCATCAGGTCGTAAAAGTGATCGAGCACGATATTCGGCGCAAGGGGACTTTTGAAGTTCAAAATCAGTGAGGTGTCGTTGGGCGTTTGGACGGCGCGTTCAAAATCAATCTCACCGTTTTTATCTCGAACAAGGTCGCTTACGTAATGCTGTCGCGTGCTGGCAACAGCAGGATTAGCATAAAGGCGATAGGAAAATTTCAGGTCGGCAGACGTGATAGGCGTGCCGTCTTCCCATTTGGCGTCGCTTCGCAGGAAGAATGTGGCGCGTTTGCCGTCGTTTGAAAATTCCCAACGGGTTGC
>CALGMC010000111.1 GCA_937959145.1 uncultured Chlorobiales bacterium | reverse complement strand
GTTCTGTAACGGCTACTTCCGATGTCTCAGAAGGTTTCTCATTTTCAAGATTACCAACTTCTATTTTCACTTCGTTTTCGTTCGCTTCAATTTTTAGTTCTTCTGACATAGCTTCGTTTAGAGTTATAGTTAGGTAAAATTTATTGTTCTGCCAATTATTGACTGCCAATTATTGACTACCGATTTTCAAATACGCTTTTACGACGAGAGCGTCTGCGAAAGCCGCTTGGCGATATAGTCAATGACGCGCACGACCTTCGCATAGTTCATTCTTGTTGGACCGATTACGCCTACTGTGCCAATGGTATCGCCGACGCTGTATTGCGCCGTAACAATACTACACTCTTTTATTTTGCTCTCTAAATTTTCTTTTCCAATTCGAATGCTCACGGAATCGTTCATTTCCATCGGCATGGATTCTTCAAGCAGATGAACAATGACTTTTTCATTTTCTACGAGTTCAATAATGCCGCGCACTTTTTCGGGCTGTTCAAACTCGGGATAGGCTAAGATGTTTTCCTTGCCCGAGATGTGAATCCGCTCGGTTTGAGGCTGTTCGTCAAAGACCTTATCAGCGGAATCGAGAAAAATTCTAAGTAGCCCAGAAGCGTCTTCGTAGTCGGCGACGCGCTCGGCAAAGGTTTGTCTAATTTCTTCTAAGGTCAATCCTGAAAGCCGCTCATTGAGGACTTGGGAAAGTTCGTCCAATTTTTGACGTGAAATGTCGGCGCGAACTTCAAGCATAATCGTTTTCACCAAGCCAGAGCGAATCGAGATAATGACCATAATTTTGCTCGACGAAAGCGAGACCATCTCTAATTTTTCAAACACGCCCGTCGAGAGTTTAGGCGATAGCACAATGCTAATTTGCTTCGAGATTTGCCCTAAAATTTTAGATGACATTCTCAAAATGTCGTCGGATTGAGTCGTGCGATTGGCAATAAGTTGCTCGATATTTTGGTCAATTTTAAGACGCTCGTTTTGCGACAGTTGCCCAACACGCATAATATCATCCACATACAATCGATAGCCTTTATCGGTCGGAATTCTTCCTGCCGACGTGTGCGGGTGCGTGATGTAGCCTTCTTCTTCAAGGTCTGCCATCACGTTGCGAATCGTAGCGTCAGAAAGCCCCAAATCCGAATGCTTCGCAAGGAATCGCGACCCGACGGGATTCGCCGTTAAGATGAAGTTCTGAATAATCAGCTCGAGAACTTCTCTTTCGCGTTCATTCATCTCTTTTGCCGCCATTCCATTTGATTTCTGTTTAACTGTTGTGCGTTAACTCAATCTTCAAAGGTTGTGCCGAAGTTAACTTATCGGCGAAATTTTCAGAGGGTTCTGACAAAAGTTCACAAACGCGGCATGGTTTTATCCACCAAGTCCTAAATCTTTAAGCATATCCAAGTTTGCGCCGCCCATCATTCCGCCAGTTACTTTGGTGATTTCTTCTTGCGCCATTTTCGCCGATTCGGCAAGGGCTTTATTGGCGGCGGCGACGATTAAATCTTGAAGCATATCGACTTCATCAGGATTGATTAAATCCCTTTCAATTTCAATTTTGACGAGTTCGTGCTTTCCATTTGCCGTTACTTTCACCATTCCGCCGCCCGCGTCTGCTGTTACGCTCTTTTTTGCCAGTTCACGCTGAATCTCTTCCATCTTTTTGCTCATTTCTTGAACTTGTTTGAGCATTCCCGCCATGTCTTTGAGTTGCATACCGAGTTATTGTTTATGCGTTTTGAAAAATTGGAATCTGTATGAAAAAGGTCGAGCCTTTATCCATGCCCTCCGACTCTGCCCAGATTTTGCCGTGATGCAATTCAACGAGTTCTTTAACAATCGCCAGCCCCAACCCCGTTGAACTTTCGTTGCCCGTGGGCTTTGCCGAAAGACGCTGAAACTTTCCGAAGAGTTTGGATTTGTCTTCTTCTGTCAAACCTTGACCTTCGTCGCTGACCGCAATTTGGATTGCTTTTTCGGTATCAATGCGCCGCAAACTTAGCGTAATTTTCTTTCCATTCGGGCTATACTTAATCGCATTGCTGAGCAGGTTTTCTACAATTTGAAAAAGATATTGCCTATCGGCAAGCACCATACAATTCGGCTCAATCTGCATTTCTAAAACTTGTGATTTTTCTTCGGCACGTGCACGGTAAAACTCACCAACCGACTCGCAAAGTTCGCTGACACTGACTTCGGAAAGATTCAACGCGATTTTTCCTTGCGACATTGCCGCGTCTTGAAGCAGGAGCGTAATCATTTCCACCATGCGTTCCGACGCGGCGCGGATTCGCTGTGCATATTGTTGCGCAAAAGCATCTTTGGTGCGCTCCTTGATGAGTTCGGCAAATCCTAAAATCGATTGGAGCGGATTTTTGAGGTCGTGTGCGGCAATGCCCAAGAGTTCAGTTTTCAATCGATTCGCTTCTGAAAGTTCCGCGTTGAGCCGCGTGAGTTCTGCATTTTTTTGTTTTTCCAATTCCATTTCACGCTTGCCTTGCTCGAGCTCAAAGACAAGTTGCATATTGCGGATTTTACGATTCGATTCTTCATTGAAGAGTTCTTTCTCGAGCTCATAAAAACTTTCGTGTGCCGAAAGTGCCGATTCAAAATCGCCGAGTGCGCGATACGCATCAACCATCAGCCGATAAACTTGCAAAAGAATGTTTTTGAGTTGCGCTTTTCTTCCGATTCGAAGCGCGTTGCGAAGCAAGTGCAAGGCGTCTTCTTTTTCGTTGCGTTTGAGTAACAATCCTGCTTGCTTTTGTAAAACTTCCACTTCCACTTGCACATTTCCTGATTTTTTCGCCGCCTTCAAGCTTTCTTCATAAAAAAACAGGGCTTCGCTTTCCATCTTCAAGGCTTCGTAGCACGCGGCAATGCTTGCCAACGCCATAGAAAGGTGATACGTGTGGTCAATGTCTTCAAAAATCTGTTTGCTTTGATAGTTCGCTTCGAGGGCTTCTTCATATCGCTTCATTTCATAATACACAATGCCGATATTGCCAAATGCCATGCCTCTGCCTTCATCTGAGCCAACTTCCTCCGAGAGTTTTAAGCTTTTGAAATAAAACTTCAGTGCTTGATCAAGCTCGCCCATTTTTTGATAGACTGTGCCAACGGCGTTAAAGGCTTGCGCGATGTCGGCTTTATCGCCCGATTCTTCGGCAATTTTTTGGCATTTGAGATAGTAATCGAGCGACTCCGCATAGTTTCCAATTTTGAAATGAAGCCAGCCAATGTTGTTATAGACCGAGCGTAACCGTCCAAGTTCGTTGAGGCTCTCAAACTTCTGCATCGCTTCCAAATAAAGCATCATGGCTTTTTGCAGATTATTGAGATAGTGATAGGCATTGGCAACATTGTGAATCGCATTAGCCAGTGCTAACTCGTCGCCGATTTGACGACGGATTTTTTCTTCTTGCAAAAACGCATCTAATCCTTCCTTGAACTCCGAGAGTTGAACATGATGTATGCCTTTGAGTTTGAACGCTTTGGCTTTGCCAAGTAAGTAGTTTGCCTCTGTGGCAAGTTGCAATGCTTCATTACATCGCTTCAACGCTTCGCGCCGCTCCATTGCCGTTGCCTTTTCGAGGAGCGTTGCGCTTTTGATAAGGTCTTCAACCCTTTGCTCTATTGATTCTACTGTTTTGACCATGTTGCTCACTTCGTTCAGTCAATTCACCTTGTTGGATTCAAATCAAACTTTTAGCGAATGACAGAATGTCTTTGGTTTGCATCTCCGAAGAGGATTCAGCATAAAATCGGACGACAGGCTCAGTGCCGCTGAATCGCACTAAGAGCCAAGAGCCATCGGCACAAATCATTTTTACGCCGTCGCGCTTATCGAGTGTCGTTACTTCTTTGCCTGCAATGTGTTTTGGCGCGTCGGTTTGAAGTTTCGTAAGCAAGGCGTTTTTCTTTTCGTCAGTCAGGCGCAAGTTTTCGCGCACGGTGTAGAACGCGCCGTATTCCGCGTAAAGCCGTTTAAGATACGCTGAAAGCGGCTCTTTGGTTCTTGCCGTAATTTCCACAAAGAGCAAGCACGCCAGCACGCCATCTTTTTCGGGAATGTGTTGATAAACCGACAGCCCATTGGATTCCTCGCCGCCGACAATCATATCCTCGCGCATCATAATTTCGCCGATATACTTAAAGCCGACAGGCACATCATAAAGTTTAATGTTTTCTTTTTTGGCAATCGCGTCAATCAGGTGCGTAGTTGCCAGCGTTCTGACCACACAGCCTTTCCATTCGGGCTTGTGCTTAATGGCGTAATGAAAGAGAATCGCCAAAAGTTGATTGGCTTGCAGATAAGTGCCTGTTGAATCGACAACGGCGTAGCGGTCGGCGTCGCCATCGTTGGCAATGCCAATTACGAACTCGCCCTTTGCGCCACGCGCTTTGACGCGCTCGATAAGTTCGGGAATGCGTTCTTCGGAGGGTTCAGGTGCGCGTCCGCCGAAATAGACATCGCGGTGTCCGTGCAATGTTTCCACATCAACGCCGAGATTGCGCAAAAATTTATCGGTGTAATCGCGTGCTGTGCCATACATCGCATCATAAACAACCTTAATTCCCGACTCCTTAATGACGCTTGTATCCACAATTTCAGCAACGCGCTGTAAATACGGCTCATTCGGATTGATGATTTCAATCTTTTTTTCCGCAACGAGCGTTTCAAATGGTTCTAATTTTTCGGGCGTCGGGTTTTGCTTATAGGCACTATAAATTTCATCGAAATACTGCTCGAATTTCTTCGTGATTTCAGGCAGGGCGGGCGCACCGTCTGCCGTTGAAAATTTCAGCCCTTGATAATCGGGTGGATTGTGCGACGCCGTAAAGTTGATGCCGCCGCCCGCTTTTCGCCGCCGAATTTCGTAACTAATCACAGGCGTTGGCGCGTCGCGCTCACACAGGAAGACTTGCACGCCGTTGGTCGCAAAAAACTGCGCCGCAAGTTTTGAAAACTCTTCGCCCAAAAAGCGCGTATCGCGCCCAATCACAAGGCTATTGAGATTCTCTTCGCGGAGGTATCTCAAAATCGCTTTGAGCACTAGCGTCAAATTTTCAAAGGTAAATTCATCGGCGATAATTGCTCGCCAACCTGATGTTCCAAATTTGATTTTCATAATGCGGTTAAGATTTTTAGGACTGTGTTAAACTTTCGGCTCTTCGGGCTTCTGCGCCACTTCGGCTTTATTCGCTTGGTATGTTGCAGGCGTTTCAGCCTCGCTTGGCGTTTGCTCTGACGGTAATTGCTCCAATGCGGATTGTTCGCTTTCAATCGATTTCGTTTCGGCTTGTTCTTCATACTGCTTGACTTGTTCAAGTTCTTCGGCGCGTTGCTTTTCGTTCAGAATCGCTCGGTATTCTTGATACTTTTCCAACAGCCCACCAACAGTTGCCACGCGCAAAAACACGCGACTGAACACCAACACTTGTTGCATCAGCGCAAGCACAAACACGCCTGACGGCGTTTCACCTTTTGGTGCAAGGAGATGCAAGACACCGCCAATCGCGCCGACGACGGCGAGAAACCCCAGCACAATGCCAAAGAGCGAAACAAAATTTCTCAACACGATTTTGAACGCACTCGCAAAGGCGCGTAACGGCTTCAACGACTCGCTCACGACTTCAAACTTTGCCACTTCAAAGACGAGATAAAAAAATGCAAGTTTCACCGCCGCAATTCCAATGCCTGCTACTGTCCAAATCACCATTGGCACTTCGCTGTTTGCACTTTCTGCTTGCGCACTTCCAATCGCTGAAAACATTGCGACTACCAAAATCGGCACAAGCCACGTCAAGCCAAAGAGCAAAGCCAGCACGATGAACCGCCCGACATAGCGCGCACAATCCGCAAAGAAATCAGGCATTGAGAATCGCTCTTGCCTGAGCGACGCAATGATGCCGCCCGATAAAAATACGCTCATCACCACGTAGCCCACGATTAGCCAATTCAACATTTTAAGCAACGACGAAATGCTCGCGCTTCCGTAGCTCATGTCGGAAAGGAAGGTGAAGTCGAAGCCGTCTAACAAGCGCGCCGACACGTCGCGAAGTGCAAATTCATCA
>CALGMC010000110.1 GCA_937959145.1 uncultured Chlorobiales bacterium | reverse complement strand
ATGTTTTCGCCTGATGGCAAACTCTTTGTTACGGGCGGCAAAGATGCGCGATTGCGCATTTGGACGGTCGAGGGAAAATCTATCAAACCAAAAGTCAAAGTCCTTGCTCATACCTTTTCCATCAAAGGCATGACGTTTCTCAGCGGCGGAAAAGAACTGCTCACCGTCAGCCAAGACAAAACCATCAAACTTTGGGACATTCAAAACGCGCAGTGCAAAGAAACTATCGACCGAACTAACGGCGGACATACCTTCACTATCAACGCGGTCTCGCTCTCGCCTGATGAACGCTACTTCGTAACAGGAAGCGACGACAAAACCGTCAAACTCTGGGAGATGAAGAAGTAGCATGGCCTCGCGCTACTCTTTGGCAACTGCCGTAGTCCTATCTAACCAAACGGTCTTGAAGTCGCGACGGTCCATTGCATTGACAGGGTAATCGCGCACATCTTTGCGAACGATGCGCTCATCAATATCGTAAATCGTCAGAAGCAATGGGGCTTCGTCGAGCGCAATTTGTTCGGCTTGAAGATAAAGGGCGTTACGCTGTGCGTCGTTCATAATCGCAAGCGACTTTTCGTAAAGTTCATCGAACTTCGGATTTTGATAGCGCGATGTATTCGGATAGCTACGCTCTTCCAATTTTGCGGGCACAAGTCTGCCATAATACTGATTGAGAAAATTTTCGGCATCGGGATAATCCGCTACCCAGCCCAAGCGATAAAACGGAGCTTTGCTCGTCTCGATAGATTCCAAATGCATTGACCACTCGACCTGCAACAAATTCACCGTGATGTTCAAATTTTTTTGGAGCATTTCTTGAATTGCCTCTGCCATTTTCAGATTGCGCCCGCCGCCCGCATTGAGTTGAAGCGTGATTTCAGGAAAGCCTTTGCCGTTTGGATAGCCGGCTTCGGCAAGCAGTTGCCGCGCTTTTTGCACGTCGAAGGTGTAGCCTTTGACTTTCGATGTGTCGTAGTTCGGCGTTAGCGGCGGCACAATTCCTTTTTTGGCGGCAACGCCTTCGCCTTTCAAAACATAGCGTTCGAGTTTTTCGCGGTCAATGGCGTAATTCAACGCAAGGCGCACACGCTTATCGTTGAACGGTTTGATTTTGCAATTCATGCCGTAAAACTGCGTTGAGAGCGAGGGCAAGCGATGAAGTACGAACTCTGCTTTGTATTTCTCCGTCAGTTCATTTTGCTCGGTAAGCCATTCGCTCCGCATCGCGGATTCAATCCGATACGATTCCGACAGTCCGCCTTGTTTGAGCGTCATCATTTGCGTTGAGAGGTCGCGAATGAAAAGCATCTTCACATTATCCAAAAATGGCAACGGGTTTCCGTATGGGTCTTTCTGCCAATACTTCGGATTGCGTTTGAGCAAGAGGTATTGTCCGTCCTTAAACTCTTGAAATTGAAATGCGCCTGTGCCGACAGGGTGCATGCGGAAGTTTTGATTGTAATACTTGACGGCTTCGGGCGGGACGACATAACAAAACGCCGTTGTCAGAAGCATTAAAAACGGCGCGTAAGGTTTAATCAAGCGAATGCGAAAGCGTCGCTCGTCCAGCACTTCAAAGCCTTTGACTTCGTTTACTTTCGGCTCAAGGGCTTGTTGAGACTCAAAGTATTCATTTGCACCGACGACTTTATCCTTAAACACCCAAAAGCCTTTGGTTTGCGTTTTCGGATTGCAGGCACGCTCAAAAGAGAACTTGACGTCCTCTGCCGTAAACTTGCGCCCTTCGCTTTGCGGGAAACAGACATCATTATGGAAATAAACGCTATCCCGCAAGTAAAATGTGTAGGTCAAGCCGTCGGGCGAAATTTCCCATCGGGTTGCCAGTTCAGGCACGATTTGCAAGGTGTTCGGGTCGAGGTCGACAAGCAGTTCGTAAATTTGATGTGCGGCATGATGCGAAGCAACATCGCCGATTTGAACGGGGTCTAAGGTTGGCAAGTCCGTTGTTTCGTTGTAGACGAAGGAGCCGCCATAGACTTTGCCGCCATTTGCGGAACGAAATTCCGACTTTGTTTCTTTTTTAGCGCAAGAAGAAATCGCCAATGCGGCAACGGTGAAAAAGAACGTGATGAACAAGCGAAGAGACAGCATTCTCGATTTGGAACGGTTTGATTGAGAAGCGCAAATACCTAAAAACGCGCCAAATATAACACTTAACGATGCGATTTGCGTTAAACATACCACAAAATACACCCTGATTCATGACGACTCTCGAACAAGACCTTTCACTTGACACGCTTTTAGCCTCAATTTGGGAGGCATTGCAAAAAGGCGCAAGTTCGCGCCTGCATCACTTTCACACGGGCGTCGTGGCTACGGTTTCAGACGGCGCGCCGCAAGTGAGAACCGTTGTGCTGCGCAAAGTGATTCCTGAAACGAGAACGCTCATTTTTCACACCGACCAACGCTCACGGAAAATTTCAGAACTTACCGAGAATCCAAACATCTGTTGGCTGTTTTACGACTCCGAAATGCGCGTTCAACTTCGGCTTTCAGGCAACGCCACGTTGCACCACAGCGACGACCTTGCCGACGTTCAATGGAAAAACACGCGCCTTCAGAGCCGACGATGCTACCTCTCTATTCCGCCATCAACAGAACTCGCAAAACCAGAATCAGGGCTTCCTGAATCGCTCTTGAAGCGAAATCCTACACTTGAAGAAAGCGAGGCGGGGCGGGAGAATTTTACCGTAGTTGAAACGCACATTCACACGATTGATTGGCTTTGGCTCAATTCATCGGGGCATCAACGTGCAAAGTTTGTTTGGCAACCTTCGGGTGAAGTCGTTTCAAGTTGGATTGTGCCGTAAAAATGTACAATGTTGGCTTATGCACGCGCACTTTGAAGCACTTGCTCGATTGCAGTGGTTACTTCCTCTACCGATTTTGCACCATTGATATCGACAATCGTGCCTTTGTTGCGATAGAACTGCAACACAGGCTCAGTGTTTTTGTGATAGACTTCAAGGCGGTGTCGCACGGTTTCTTCTTTGTCGTCGTTGCGTTGAATTAAGCCGACATGTCCGCAACTGTCGCAAGTGTTCTCCACTTTTGGCGGCTGATTGTATTTGTGGTAAATTGCGCCGCAGTTGGGGCAGGTCATTCGCCCCGACAACCTTCGCACCACTTCCTCTTCATCAACCACGATGTTAATGGCTTTATCAATCGGCACGTTGGCGCGCCAAAGAATGGTCTCCAACGATTCGGCTTGTGGGACGGTTCTTGGGAAACCATCGAGCACATATCCTTTTTTGGCTTTTGCAGACGACAGCACTTCTTCAATCATGGCAATGATGAGGTTATCAGGGACGAGTTCGCCCTTATCCATATAGCCTTTCGCCATTGTGCCGAGCGGCGTGCCGTTTTGAATGTTTGCACGAAGCATATCGCCTGTGGAGATATGAACAGCACCGTGCTTTTGCGCTAAAATTTTGGCTTGCGTGCCTTTTCCCACGCCGGGCATTCCGAATAAAATCAACTTCATGGTTTAGGTGTGGACTGTTTGATAGTGATTCGCGGTGAGCCGCCTTGTTTGATGGTTACGCGCGGACGTTGCACGGTTGGTTCAGGTGGCTTCGATGGTGCAGGTTCGGTTGGCTGTTCGGGCAGTGCGGTCGGGGGTGTAGAAACCTTCTTCATTTCCGCTAAGGCATTGTCGAGCGAGAACAGGAAAAAGGCGATATTGCGCCGACATTCTCCTAAGTCGCCTTTTGTCGGGGCTTGCGAGACGCACTTGGCATTCACTACGGTTACGGTTTCACCTTCGGAATTCACTTCTTCAATCATCCAAACTGAAAGCTCGAGACGATTGCCTCCCAAAAGCGTCGAGAAAATTTCGCACTTAAACGCCGACATTCCGCCCAAGTTCTTTTCGCGCGAAACCACGCGCCAGCCGAACCAACGCGACGGTAGCGAGAGCGCAACTTCATAGACCTCACGCACGCTTGCTTTGTATCGACGGGTTTTGAGTTCAATGTATTCAGGCGTTTCCGATGTTTCGGACGCACTACTTGTGAAGGCTTGAAGGGCTTTGCGCAACAGCGCATCGGGGCTAAGGTCAAACGGAAGAGGCATAATGCTAAAAATCATTTGATTGTCTTTGCAGTTGGCGTTATGCGTTTGGCTGAAGTCGAGCGCGTCGCCAACTGTCCGCACGCCGCGTCAATATCTTTGCCGCGACTGCGTCGCACCGATGCGAAAAGCCCTGCCTCGTGCAAAATGGCTCGGAACTTTTCTTTGCGTGCGT
>CALGMC010000109.1 GCA_937959145.1 uncultured Chlorobiales bacterium | reverse complement strand
TATGATGCCACGCAGAAAGCGTTGATTGTCAAAGGCGATTTGACGATGGAGGATTACAACGCGCTGACTGCGATGTCGGGCGATTACGAGTATCGCAGAGCCATTGACCGCTTATTTGAGTGGACGAACAGAGGGGAATCGGCGAATCAAGGCTACATTCGCGCACTCGTTGACCCCGCCGTTCATCAAGTGGTTAAGCAGATGAAGCAAAACTTTTTAAGCGGTAGGGCAGAAGCCATGATTGAGATATTCCCTGAAAAATCGCGCAAAGCGGTTGCCGCTGTGCTCAACGAGGAGGTGCGCTTCGCTGTGATTATCGGCGGCTTGAAGCCAGAAGAACTTGCCGAGGCGCAAAAGAAATCCGCGCAAGTGAGCCGCTTTGGTCGCGATGCCATTTGTGTGGTGGTTCATCCTAAAAACATGGTCGATGAATTGCGGCTCTCGCAAGTCGGGGAAATTTTCTCTGGGCAAATTACAAACTGGGGAGCCGTTGGCGGAAAACCGATGAACATTCGGGTTCTGCTCCCACATGAGCAAGACGGGCGGCGCGATTTCCTCGAAGATACGCTTGGCATCAAACTTTCCGATAAAGCCGAAGCCACTGTAACCGAAGCGCAACTCTTGGAAACGATTTTGAAAGATTCATCGGCGATTGGCTTTGTGAGCATGACGAGCGCAAAGCCGTTCCTGAACCCCAAAGAGCCTGACGCGACAAAGTTCAAAGTGCTTGCCATTCGCGCCAACGAACAGGGTGCAAAAGCCGTGCTCCCATATCAAGCCCTTGTGGCGCAATCAAAGTATCCGCTCACGGTCGATATTTACTCGTTTTTCCGCACAAACTTAGGAAACTTTCCGCCGATTTTTTCCGCCTATATGCACGCCAGTCAAAAAGAAACGGACGGACAGTTTGTGCTTAACGCAATGGGGTTAGTGCCGACGCGCGTGCAAATTCAACTCACTGAATAAACTATGGTAGGTCTCATGCCGAGAATCGAGAGGGCGATAATCGGAATTTTGTTATCTGTTATTGTAATAAATTGCGCTCCAAATAAAGAAGAAACCACGACCGCAGGAAAGTTAAATGTCATCTGCGATGAAAGCATTGCGCCGCTCTTAAATGTTCAAATCAAAGAGTTTATGCGTATTTGGAAAGGTGCAGAATTAACCAATGACCCTGATTTAACCCGCAGAGCCGTCGAGCGATTTGTCAATAAAGAAACGCGCTTTATCGTGATGTCCCGAACGCTCAACGCCGATGAACTTGCCGCCATTAACGAAGCCGATTTGAGCTACGTGCATAAGCCCATTGCCTACGACGCGATGTGCTTCATCGTGAATCCGAAAAATCCTGTTAGCAAACTGAAAACGGAGCAACTGCGTGAGATTCTCTCTGGTCGGATAAAAAATTGGGAGCAGGTCGGCGGAAAAAATCAGCCGATTCAACTCTTCGTCATGAGCCGCAACGACGGACAACGCGACTTTCTTAAAGATTCATTGCTACGTGCCGACGATTTTCCGAGCGATGCTTATCCGTGCTCCACAGCAACACAAATGAAAGAACTCGTTCTGAAATTTGACGGAGCACTTGGATATACGGGCATGGCACATGTTCGAGACGGGCTGAATCCAAATGTGCGTGATACTTCCGCCTACAAGGTCTTAGCACTTGCTCCCGAAGGCGATTCTACTTACTACTTGCCCATGCAGGAGCATGTCTATAAGCACCGTTATCCGCTCGTCAACGTCGTCTATTACCTTTATTTGAAATCCGATAAGTTGCCGCTGGGGTTTGCTGCGTTTCTCTCAAAAGAAGGGCAGAAGATATTTCAGCGAAATGGTGCCGTGCCGTTTGAGCCACCGGTGTGGGTTGTCAATTTCAAACAAGATTAACTCAAACTTTCCGACGATGAGTTTTCGCAATAAAATCGTAGTGCTCTTGATGGTTACGATAGTTGTGTCGGCAATCTTTCCCGTATTTTCGCTTTTGCAATTAAACAACTTTGATAAAGATTTTAAGATTTATGTCGGCGAGCGTGTCAATGAATATGTCAATACCAGTGAAATGAACAAAAGTTTAATTCGCTACGATAGCAACTTGTGGAAATACGTCGCTTCGGGAAATCCGAACTGGCTCAAAGACGCACAAGATGCAAAACGCACCTTAGAGCGAAACATCACCGAACTCTTACAAGTCGCCGAAGGAAATATCGAACTGACAAGCACGGTTCAGCGCATTCAATCCATGCAAGAAGAATACTTCCGCAAAGCCGAAGTCATAGCGCAATCCAAAGGCACGATTGATGAAAAATCTTCCAAATTGACGAAGGAATACAACGAAATTTTAGTGAAAGTGTTTAACGAGACGAATCGCCTTAACGAGTTAAAACAAAATAATTTACGCAAGGCTTCTGTGAGCGTGCGAGAGCAAGTTAATGAACTGCGCGAAGTCGGATTGGTGCTTGCGGCGATTTTCTTGCCGATTCTGATTATTGTCGGGTTTATCATTTACAGCACAACCGCCTCGCCGATTGAAAAGCTCACCAAAATTATCAAGAGCGTAAGTGAAAACGACTTCAAAGACATGAGCGCGGTTGTAAAAGGGTCAGAAGAATTTATTGAAAAGCGGAAGAGCAACGACGAAATCTCTCGACTCGCACGGGCGTTGCGCAATTTCGGTCAACAAATTGAAGACAAAACAAACGAACTTGAACGGCTCATTATCACTGACGAAAAAACGAAACTCTTCAACTTCCGCCATTTCAAGTCTGAACTGCAATCGGAAATTGCGCGTGCAAAACGCTTCGGCGAATCGGTCTCGCTCATTATGATTGACGCGGATAAATTCAAACATTACAACGACACAAATGGACACGTCTTGGGCGACGAAGCCTTAATCAAAATGGCAAAATTGATGAAGAATATCTGCCGAGAAACTGATAAGCCTGCACGGTTCGGCGGGGAAGAGTTTGCTGTCCTGCTCCCAAAAACCGGGAAAGAAGAAGCCGTTGTGTTTGCAGAGCGCATTCGCAAGGCGATTGAAGAAGCCGTGTTCGTCAATCAAGAAAAACAGCCCGACGGCAACTTCACGGCGAGTTTAGGCGTCGCCACTTATCCCGAAGATTGCACGGACGCCGAAACGCTCGTCAATGCGGCGGATAAAGCCCTTTACAAAGCCAAAGAAAAAGGACGCAATCGTGTAGAAGCCTCGCCCTCTAAACTCTTTTAATCAAAACATCTAAAATGAATATCGTTTGCTATGATGCGCACACATTTGAAAAAGAATTTCTACTCAATGCGGCGGCAGGGAAACACGAAATTCGATTCCTGAAACTACAACTCACGCCTGAAACCGTTGACCTCGCACACGATGCAGAGGCGGTGCTCCTTTTCGTCAATGACGAAGGCTCTGCTCCCATTTTGGAAAAACTTCACGCGCTCGGAATCCGATACATTGCACTCCGTTCCGCAGGATACAATCACATCGATTTAGCCAAAGCCAAAGAATTGGGCATGCGCGTCGCAAACGTGCCTGCCTATTCGCCTTACGCCGTTGCGGAGCATACCGTCGCCTTGATGCTTGCACTCAATCGCAAACTTGCCAAAGCACACAACCGAATTCGTGAGTCCAATTTTTCGCTGACGGGGCTGGTTGGGTTTGATATGAACGGCAAAACCGCAGGCATTATTGGAACGGGGAAAATCGGCGCGATTGTGGCAAAAATTTTACACGGGTTCGGCTGTAAGTTGCTCGGATACGACCTTTACCCGAATCCTACTTTGACGGAGCACTACGGTTTGAAATATGTAGATATTCCAACTCTTTGCAAGGAAAGCGACATCATCACGCTTCACACCCCACTAATTGAAAGCACAAAATATCTCATCAATGAACAAACGCTTGACTTGATGAAAACGGGCGTGATGCTCATCAACACCAGTCGCGGCGGATTGGTGAAAACAAGTGCCGTATTGGCAGGGCTGAAATCGGGTAAAGTCGGCTACTTTGGAATTGATGTGTATGAAGAGGAAAAGGGACTTTTCTTTTATGACCGCTCCAACCAAATTCTGCAAGATGAAATTTTAGCGCAACTCATGGTGCTCCCAAATGTGCTCATTACCAGTCATCAAGCCTTTTTGACTGATACCGCACTGCGCAACATTGCTGAAACCACCTTTGAAAGCATCAACGCTTGGGCGGAAGGAAAGGAAAGTCCCAACGAATTAACTTTGTCAGCGAAAGCGTCAGCATCTTAAAATAAAATTTTGAAATAAAAGCACTTAAAGTTGAAATTTGAAGTTACGATAGCGCGGCGATTTCTCTTCCCGCAAAGGGAAAAGGCGCACAAGCCGACCTTCATTAGCGCAATCGCCACAGGCGGAGTTGCACTCGGAACAGCGGCATTGATTCTCACGCTCTCGATTGTTCAAGGATTCAGCGACGAAATTAAAAACAAAATTATCGGCTTTGGCTCTCACATTCACTTGGTCAAAGTCGGCGGAGATTTGGTGAAATATGATTCCGTTATTGCAATAAAAACAAAACAAATTCAAAATATCACCTCAATCTCGCCATTTCTACAAAAAGATGTAGTTCTAAAATCTGCAAGCGGAGCATCATTGCTTGAACCCGCGTTGCTCAAAGCCGTTGAGCCGCAGACCGATAACTCCTTCATTCGCAATAAAATCATTTCGGGAGCATATTTTGGCGATTCCTCACAGGCAACCTTGCCCCTGCTTTTGGGCAAGAAGTTAGCACAAAAACTCGCGCTTAAAGTCGGCGACGAACTGCTCGTGATTGCAACAACCAAATCGTTCTCGCAAGAGAAAACTCGCGCCGAAATGAATACCAAAAATCTGCTCAAATCTATGCGCATTGAGACGGCAACGGTTATCGGCATTTATGAAACCGGGCTATCACAAGGCTTTGACGACGCCGTCGCATTCACGACGCTTGCATCGGCGCAAGTTTTTTTAGACATGCCTGAAATGATAAGCGGCTACGAGTTTGTCGTTCAAGACATTGACCTTCTCGGAGAAACTGCCAGAGAGTTAGATGCCATCGTAGGATTTCCGATGTATGCGCGCACCATTTTTCAGATTTACCAAAACATTTTTGTGTGGCTTCGCTTTCAAGAAAACATCATTCCGCTTTTGCTTATCAGCGTTACGATTGTGGCGGCGTTTAATGTGATTTCAACCTTACTTATCATTGTGTTAGAGAAGGGCAGAGAAATTGGCGTGGTCATGGCATTTGGCGCAAGTGGCAAGCAGATTAAAACGATTTTTATCTCGCAATCGCTTTTGATGGCGTTGATTGGAATTGCGATAGGAAACGGATTAGCACTGTTGCTCTCGGTAGCAGAGAAGTCGCTTCATTTGATTTCGCTGTCCGAAGAGACTTACTTCATTAGCAATGTGGCGATTGCAGTTAAGCCGATGAATTACCTGATGATTTCCATTTTTACGGTGCTTGTCTGTTGGCTCGCATCGTTGATTCCGTCAAGTGTTGCGGCGAAATTAAATCCGATTCAAGCGATACGACGATGAATAATTCCGTTATTGCAATAAAAACACAAATTTCAAAAAGGTTCATATTTGCTAGGAACACAATAAGAAGCGTCAATATCATTACAGGAATCAGCATTGCGGGCATTGTGATTGGTGTTACCGTGATTTGCGTTGTGCTTTCAGTTTTGAACGGATTTCGTGGTATTGTCAGCGGGCTATTTCTCACGATTGATAGTAACGTGCAACTCATTGCCAAAGAGGGACAGACGATTAAGATTACGGAGTCCATGCTAAATGCGTTGCGAAGTTTGCCCGAAGTAGCATCGGCGGAGCGGTTTATTGAAGGCAAAGTGCTCATCGCCGCCAAAGAGAAAAGCAGTGTGGTCGTGATGAAAGCGATTGAGCAAAGCGCAATCAAGCAACTCGTGGGCTACATGGATGTTCGGAGACGATTTGGCGACCAAGACCTTGCCGTTGGAGGCGGCGTTGCCAATCGGCTTGGGGCGATGTATCAACATGAAATCGCCATCATTAGCGCGAAGATGATTGACGAGGGGTTGGAAGCGATACAAAATCCGCTCACGAAAAAGCAACCTGACCTGCCCGTGATGCGCGTCGAGAATTTCTTTCGCACGCACCGCGTCTATGACGACGTGTATGTCTTGGCGACGCTGAACGCAGGGAAGCGCGTTTTTGATTACGCCGAAAACGAAGTAACAGGAATTGATATTCGCCCGAAAAAAGATGTCTTCGGAAAACCTATATCTGACGAGGCATTGCAGACTGCTGTGGAAAAATGGGTCAAGGAAAATGGATTAGAAAATACGCTTCAACTCACGCGGCTTGAAGACAAGTTCAGCGACCTTTTTCGCGTGATGAAAATGGAGAAGTGGGGAAGTTTCGCCGCCTTGATGCTCATTATCGTTGTCGCGTCGCTCTCGCTCATCGGCTCACTCACAATGACGGCGATTGAGAAGCGTCGCGACCTGTATTTCCTTCGGTGCATTGGATTGACTGCCAAAGATGTTCAGCATATTTTTCTCATTGAGGGCGCGCTCATCGGCTCAATCGGTGTTGCCTGCGGGCTTGCGCTGGGCTATGGCATTGCGTTTCTTCAAGCGCAGTATGGACTTGTTAAACTT
>CALGMC010000108.1 GCA_937959145.1 uncultured Chlorobiales bacterium | reverse complement strand
AGTTGTTGCGACATCAGTTCAGGCGAGACGATAGACTTTTTGGCGGCATAAAAATGCGTTACGAACGTTAAGCCATACATACAGCCTTTGTCGGTCGCCATGCACACTTGCGCGCCGTCGATGCGCGTAATGACGCGCAGTCCGCCGAAGGCAGGACACATCGTTTGCGGGTGAAGATTGACTTCGGTTTCGCTTTCGTTTTTGGTTTGCTCGTGAAGGATATTGAAAAGGTTCTTAAAATCGCTTTGCGAGTTTTGCGTTGATGTGGTGTTCATTTTTTACTCCGTTTAAGTTCTGTTTGCATAATGCAAAAAGTTTATCGGAGCGACAAATTCTTACCTCGTGCAGAGATGTTGCCTAAATAAAAATCGCCTGCAACTGCCCACAGACACTTACAGGCGACCTCAAACGCGCTTCAATTTATTTTCTCTTTTTAATAGCGTGCCAAATCTTTCGCCGCTTCATAGACTTTCTGCTCGTTGGGCAAAATATATTCTTCTAAAATTTTAGAGAATCCAACCGGCGTAAAAATAGAGCCTACACGGCGAATCGGCGCGTCGAGATATTGGAAGCAATGTTCGGCAATCAATGCCGCAAGTTCTCCGCCAAATCCGCCCGTGACTTTATCCTCGTGAACAACCAACACCTTGCTGGTTTTTTTGACTGAGTTAAAAATCGTTTCGGTGTCGAGCGGCGCGAGCGAGCGAATATCGACGACTTCTACCGAAACGCCTTCTTTCGATAAGCGTTCGGCGGCGAGAAGCGCGTGGTGCGTGGTGGTGCCGTAGGTAATGATGCTTAAATCCGTTCCTTCGCGGCGAATACGGGCTTTGCCGAAGGGAATCAAGATGTCTTCTTTCAAGCGTTTCGTTTTCGCCCAAGGATTGTTGTAGAGAAATTTCGGCTCGAGAATCACCGTCATGCCGCGTGAGCGGAACGCCGAGCGAAGCAAGCCTTGCATATCGTCGGCAAACGACGGAATCACAATGCGCAGACCGGGCAAGGTTGTAAATGCGCCTTCGACATTTTGCGAGTGATACAAGCCGCCGCCGATATAGCCGCCGGAGGCAACGCGCATGACGATGTTCGGTGCAAATTGCCCTTTCGTGCGCCAATACTCGTGCGAGCACTCGACAACTTGCTCCATTGCAGGCCAGATGTAGTCGGCAAATTCCGCGCCTTCAATCAAAACCCAAATGTCTTCGCGGTAGCGCGAAAAACCGTTTGCGGTTCCGACGATGAAGTCTTCGGCAATGGGCGCATTAAAGACGCGCTCGTTTCCAAATTCTTTGAGCATGCCTTTATCGGCGTTGAAGATGCCGCCTTTTTCTTTTGACGCCACATCTTGCCCCCAAAGGAATGTGTTCGGATTGCGTCGGAACTCCTCAATTTGTGTGAAGTTGATGGCTTGTAGGAAACTGATGGTTTCGTTTGTGTAAAGTTCGCCGTCGCTCACGGGGTCTGCAAGGTCAATGACTTTTCCGCCTGTCGGTTGAAATTCGGGGAAGACAAACTCCTTTGCGGATTCAGGTTTCGGCGTTGGGGCTTTTTCGCCTTTCTCGCAGGCATCGGCGATGACTTGGTCGGCTTCGCGCTCAATGTCAGCCAGTTCCGATTCGGTGAAAAGTCCGTGTTCAAGCAAATAGTGTTTGAATTTCGGCAGCGGGTCGCGCTTTTTGATTTCTTCAATCTCTTCGTGTGTGCGATAAAGCAAATGATTGTCGGAGTTGGAGTGAGAGCCAATGCGCTCGCAATCGGCTTCGACAAGCACGGGCAAGCGTTTTGTTTTGACGTGCTCAACGGCTTTTTGCATCGTGAACCATGAATCAAACACATCGGTGCCATCGCAGAACATCACTTCAAGATTTGGGAATGACCGAAAGACTTCGGCAGGGCGAAGCGTGCCGAATTGTTCGCTCACATGCACTGAAATGCCATACTTATTGTTTTGAAGCACGAAAATTGCAGGCAGTTTTTCGCGTGAGACACCATTGATGGCTTCGTAAAAATAGCCTTCGGCAGTCGCCGATTCACCCGCGGAGTAAAAGGCAATTTCATCGCCACCGTATTTTTTAATCGCTCGGGCAACGCCCGCAACGTGTTGAGCGTGATTGCCGGTTAATGATGAAACATTTTGAATTCGAATCGAGGGTTTGGCGAAGTGATTGGACATGTGGCGTCCGCCGCCAGCGACATCGGTATCGCGAGAAAGTCCGTTCAGGATAATTTCTTCGGGGGTCAATCCTGCCGCCAACGTGGTGAGCATGTCGCGGTAATACGGGAAGAGGAAATCTTTGCCCGGTCGGAACGAAAGTCCGAGCGCGAGTTGGATTCCGTCATGACCTTGATACGGCGCGTGATACGACCAGCCCATTCCCTTTTTGAGATAACCTGCCGCCTTGATGTCCAACTGTCGCCCCGTATAAAGAAGCCGATACCAATTCTGCAGCATTTCTTTTGGAATGTTCTGATGCGTGTTGATACTTTCAGTTGTTGCTTTTTCTTTGGTGAGTTCGGCGGTGTTCATGGTGTTACTACGGTTAGGTTGAGAAGAATTTTTTGACGATGCACGTCTTTTTGTTTCAGAGTGGGCGGGCGATTTCTTTACACTTTTTACTGCCATTCCATTTTCGGATTCATTTCTAAACAATTCTCGAAAATACGACAAAATCATTCGGCGACCAACCACGAAAACGGAATTTCCCTTTCGTTGCATTAACTTCCGCGAAATGTATAACACATCATCAATTCTTTCCTGTGATGAATGAGCCATTAACTCAAAACGAGATTGCAAGCAACCCATCAAAAAAGCAAGAGCGTATTGGATGGCACGAATACTTCATGAGCGTGGCACATTTGATTGCGCGCCGCTCCACGTGTGAGCGGGCACACATCGGCGCGGTCATTGTGCGCGACAACAACATTCTCGCCACAGGCTACAACGGCTCGCCGTCGGGATTGCCACACTGCGACGGACCGAACTGCCTCATCTATAAATCTACGCACCCCGACGGCACGGTCGAAGAAAACTGCATGCGCACCATTCACGCCGAAATTAACGCGATTGCACAAGCCGCGAAAAACGGCACCGCCATTCAAGGCGCGGACATTTACATCACGGCAAGCCCGTGCCTCAACTGCCTGAAAGTGCTCATCAACGTTGGCATTAAAACCATTTATTACGACAAACCCTACAAAATGGAAAACATCTCGGAAATGATTTCGCTTTCGGGCGTTAGGCTCGTTCAGGTTCATGTAGAACCCTCGTAATTTTGTATCTTTTGTATCTTTCATACCCGTAAATCCAAAACAAAACTAAACAATCTTGAGAACGAACCTTGCGCTCTGGGACGCGCGATACAGCCTAAATACCAACGCGCTTACCAAATCTACGATTGAAAAAATTCAAGCCAATTCCTCGCCTAATCAAGCCTTATATCTTGCGATACTTCACTTCCTCTATGCCTCTGGCGTAGCGGCAGATGAGGGTATGGATGCCGACGCGAAAGCCGTGTTGATTAAATCAGGTGTTGCCGATGCCGTTGTCGCGAACCCCTTGAAACTTCGCGAAGAAGTAGAAGCCTTGCTCGATGAGTTAAGCACGCAGGGCGAAAACCCCGACAAAACTTGGCTCACGAAAAGTTTTCGCTTGGCGTCGCTCTTGATGCAGTTGCCATTTGATACGACAACCATGGAACTCATTTTAGATGCGTCAACGCTCCTAAGCCGCGCTATCGCCCTTCCTGCCGACTGCGCTTATACCCTACTTTTTTATATCCATGAGCAAATGAAAAATCCTCTTTATCGACATGCATTTCTTGCTGTCGAGCCCGATTTTTGGGAAAATTATTTAGCCTTGATGCTCAAAACGATGGGGCGATTTTTGCGCGACGCCGTGATGGAATACATCATTTATTATGAACTTCCACCAGGCGGCTCAAATGAAAAGCATTTAGTGCTATGCGAGAAACTGTGCCGAGTCGCTGTGAAGTGTTGCTACTTGGTGCATAAAGCGTCGGGATTGGTTGAAACCGAACTTGACAAAAAAATTTATCAATTCTGCACCGACTCCATTTTGAACAAAGACCCAAAGCCGCTCATCACTTACTCTTACCGTCTTCTCGATTTGTCGAGCGAAGATTTCTTCATCACTTTGCCGAAAGAGACCATCAACAAGTATATTGTATCGGCGATTGAAAGTTTAAATAGTTAGGCTTCTCGCCCTCTATCTGCAATGTGAGTTTGACATTATGCCCAAGAAATCAAAAACCAAGAAACACGCATTTGACGACTCCAAAGATGAATTTTTTCTCGCCAAGTGTTTAGCACTTGCCATGCGGGGTGCGGGAAAAGTCAGCCCCAACCCGATGGTCGGCTGCGTGATTGTTCGCAACGGCGAAATTATTGGCAAGGGCTGGCACAAGCGATATGGCGAAGCGCACGCTGAAGTCAATGCGATTCGCTCTGTCAAAGATGAATCGCTTTTGGCGCAATCGACGCTCTATGTCAATCTCGAACCGTGTTCGCACTTTGGCAAAACGCCGCCCTGCGCCGACTTGATTATCGAGAAAAACATTCCGCGCGTCGTCATTGGCTGCGTTGACCCGAATCGTAAAGTTGCAGGCAAGGGCATTAAGAAACTCAAAGAAGCAGGCATTTCGGTACGTGTCGGCGTCTTGCGCGACGAATCGGAGCAACTCAACGAAGCCTTCTTGAAATCGCACCGCCAACACTTGCCTTTCGTTGCACTCAAACTCGCGCAATCGCTCGACGGACGCATCGCCACGAAAACCAAAGATTCTAAATGGATTACCAGCGAAGTCGCTCGCGCCTACGCCCACAGTTTGCGCAATCATTACGACGCCGTCATGGTCGGCTCGCGCACTGCCCTTGCCGATAATCCCGAATTAACCGTTCGGCTCGTTCAGGGCAGAAATCCGACGCGCATTCTGCTCGACCGCCAACTGCGCGTGCCGCTCCAAGCCAACATTTTCAGCAAAGACGCGCCAACGCTCGTCTTCACTTCGCGCATCAACAAGCGACATCCGAAAGTCAAAGCGTTGGAAAAAATTAGCGTCAAAGTTTTTTTCGTTGGCGAAAAAAGCGAATCGCTGAATCTGCTTGAAATCATGAAAATTTTGCACGAAGAGCGTATTCTTTCTGTAATGGTCGAGGGCGGAGCACAACTTTTTGCCTCGCTCATCAAAGCAGGCTTGTGCGATAAACTCCACGCTTTTATCGCGCCCAAACTCATCGGCGGCGATGGCTTAGCCAGCATCGGCGACTTCGGCTTGAAGAAAATCGCTGACTGCATCGACGTCAAAAACACATCGATTAAAGTGCTTCCCGATTGCTTAATCGTTGAGGGCTACTTTTAGACCGATACGGCTAATTCAAGTGGTAAGACTTGTAATTGGAGAGCAATCGCTTGGGCTGAATGAGCGTGTAGACTTTTCGGTTGCGTGCTGGAATAGGCTGTGTCGCCCTTGTGTAATCCGAATCGTTCCATACCTTATCGCTTGAACGGAAGATGAAATACAGCCCAATCGGAATTGAGGCAACAACTAAAATGGGCAGAAATACAAATGCTAAAATCCCTAACGGAACAGAAAGCGCGGCGGCAATTACGGTCGCCAACGCATAGTAACCAAAACGGCGTAACTTGACTTGCATAGCAAATAGTGTAGTTTTGTATTTAGTTGAACTCAAAAAGACAATGACGAACTACAAATACGACCACTCAAAATGACAACTGCTGACTGTGAAAAAGGGAACTTCTGGTTGGAACTTCTGAACGATAAACGCCAAATCGACCATAATAAATTTCGCTCATCGCATTTTTTTTCAATCATATTTCAATGACCACGCCGAACTATCTCATCGCGCAACAAGTTTTGCGAAAAGCCAGCAACATTGACGCACAAAAAGCGAGCACCGAAGTGAAGTCATATCTTGACTACGGCGCGGAGCGCGTCGGCGTTGTAGCCTCGCACCAACAGGCGGTCTGTGTCCCGAACTTTGTATTCGCCAAATACATCGACCACACGCTCTTGAAGCCCGACGCTTCTCGCGAAGAAATCATCGCGCTTTGCAACGAAGCCAAAACGCACGGCTTTGCGTCGGTCTGCGTGAATCCGCACTATGTCAAACTGTGCGCGACGATGCTTCGCAACACCGATGTAAAAGTTTGCACGGTGGTTGGCTTTCCGCTCGGCGCAAGCACCACGCGCGTGAAGGTTTATGAAACCCAAGTTGCCTGTGAAGACGGCGCGACGGAAATCGACATGGTCATCAACATCGGCGAACTCAAATCCAAAAATTACGATTTAGTCGAAGCCGATATTGCGGGCGTTGTTGCCGCCGCAGAGGCTTCAAATGCAATCGTCAAAGTAATTTTGGAGACGTGTTTGCTCACCGACGAGGAAAAAATCATTGCTTCGGTGCTTTCCAAAAATGCGGGCGCGCATTTCGTTAAAACTTCAACGGGCTTTTCAAAAGGCGGCGCAACGGTCGAGGACATCGCCTTGATGCGCAAAGCCGTCGGCGACGCGCTGGGCGTGAAAGCCAGCGGCGGTGTGCGCGATTACGCCACTGCAAAAAAAATGATTGAATACGGCGCAACCCGAATCGGCGCAAGTGCCAGCGTCAAAATCGTTAGAGAAGCCAAATGTTTGTAATCTCATGCATGTGAGCGCGAGGGGCGTGCATCGTGGTTTGATGTTGGGCAGTCGCTTTTGTAACTTCGCCGCCTTATGAAAATCTGTCAAGACAAATCTGTCAAGATTAAATTTGAGATGAAAATGCGAAAACAACTTTATTTTGCGTTCCTCGTAAGTCTTTTGGCATTTGGTTTGAGCACTGCTTCAAGCGAAGTGCGGGCGCAAAAAATCGGGTTCATTGATTCGCAAGCGATTTTAGACCAACTACCCGAAGCCAAAGATGCCAAACGCCGCTTGGAAGTGCTCACGGTGGAGTGGCAAAATGAAATCAAAAAAAAGCGCGACGCGCTTGACAAAATGGTGCGCGAGTTTCAAGCCAAAGAAGTGCTTTATACCGACGAAATCAAACAGCAAAAGCGCAAAGAAATGATGGACGCGGATAAAGCCATTTTTGAGTATCAAAATCAAAAGTTCGGCGTCGACGGCGAGTATTTCAGAAAGCAGAACGAACTGATGCGCCCGATTCAAGACAAACTTTACTCGGCAATGCGTTCGGTTGCCGTTGATAACGACTATGAGTTCGTCTTTGACCGCGCCAGCGATACACTTCTGCTTTATGCCAACGAAACACACAACCTAACGCAAAAAGTCTTAGACCGCCTGCTTGCGTCGCTTCCTGAACGCGACCGAACTGGCGGCGCGCCCTCTGCACCGAACGTTGAAGGTGCGGGCGCGGGCAAATAACAACTCAACTTTAATTCAATCATTTAATTGGAGGAACAACGAAGAATGTCAGCCATTCAACAGAAATTATCACTGCTTTCAAAAGGCAAAAGTTTTTTTGTCGGATTCGGACTTGCTGTCGGCTTTATGCTGGGCGTCGGCGCGAGCGGCGCGGGCGATGTCAAAGTCGGTTATGTCGATACCGATAACGTCATTTCTCAACTCCCTGATTCCAAAGGCGTTCAAGAAAAAATGAAGAAAATGCAAGAAGGCGCAGAAGCCGAAATGCAAAAAATGGCGAAAGACTTGCAAACCGCTTTTGAAGACTATGAACGCAAGAAAACAACCATGACCGAAGACGCTAAAAAGAAAAAAGAAGAAGAACTTTTGGGCAAGCGTCAACAACTCGAAGAGTTCCGCTATCAAAAGCAGAACGAATTGCAAAAGAAAACGGGCGAACTTTTGAAGCCGATTGAAGAGAAGGTGATGAAAGCCGTTGAAAAAGTTGCCAAGCAATATGGCTACAGCATCGTCTTGAACAAGGGCGGCGTCGCGAATCCGGTGCTTTACGGCGACAAATCGCACGACCTGACCTTCAAAGTGCTTGATGCCGTCAAATAAGACTGCGTTTCTACTTTTGAAAGTCAATTCTTATGCCGTATATTTGCAGTCCTTTTTTTCAGAAAAGTTTAATCTCATTCAACGGTAACGCCAAAAGATTTTTAAGCATGAAACCGAATGCGCATCCGCAAAATTATCGTCCTGTCGTCTTCCAAGATTTGACCGACGGCTCGACTTTCATCACGCGCTCTTGCGTTGAGACGAAAGAAACCATTAAATGGACAGACGGCAACGAGTATCCGCTCTTCAAAGTCGAAATCAGCAATTCGTCGCACCCGTATTACACGGGCAAGCAAGTGCTCGTCGATACGGCAGGTCGCGTGGAACGCTTCAACAAGCGATTCACCAAGCCTGCGGCGAAATCAGACGCCAAGTAATGTTTGCTTCGTGAAAATTGATGCTCAAATCGGCAACTGCCCCTTTGAGCATTTTTTTTGTCCAAACCGAAAAAACACTTTCTTCAAATGGTTAAAGAAACTCTGCACGCCGCCGAACAGCGCATGAAAAAATCGGTGGAAGTTATCCAAAGTGAATTAGCCTCTGTTCGCACGGGCAAAGCCACAACCGCACTTCTCGATGGGATTAAAGTGGAATCATATGGACAACTCGTTCCGCTCAAACAAGTCGGCAATGTGAGCGTGAAAGATTCCAAAACACTGATGGTGCAACTGTGGGATAAAAGCGTCGTCGCCAATGTTGAAAAAGCGATACGAGAATCGGGCATGGGCTTGAACCCTGCCACAGAAGGGCAATCCATTCGCGTTCCCATTCCGCCCTTAACCGAAGAACGCCGACGCGAATATGTCAAACTCGTCAAGAAGTTTGCCGAAGACGCCAAAGTCTCTTTGCGCAACATTCGCCGCGACGCTATTCAAGCCATTGAGAAAGCCGAAAAAGAAAAAGCCATCACCGAAGACGATAAAAATCGTGGCAAAAAAGACGCCGATTCGCTCACCCAACGCTATGAAAAATTGATTGAAGAAACGGTCGCTAAGAAGGAAAAGGAAATTATGGAAGTCTAAATCCTTACAACCTGACCATTTCCAAAAGTCATCAATTTGATTACTCCGAAATCGCTAATTCTATGGGGGGCATTCAGCACTTGCTTGTGTCCCCTTATCATTTTCATAAATTGTAACCCAACGGCAACCCAACACAACAAGTCAACAAAATTTGCAACGACTCTCTCAATTTGATTGAATCGTATCGCGCAGAGCCTCCTACCGAGAACAAAGCACTTCATTCCTACTTTACAATACTTGTTTTTTCCTCATTTTCTACGGTTTTAATTGAAATTACAGACAAAATCGTCCAAAGCGACCTTTCCAACTCAAACCAACCTGATTCAAATCATAAATTTTTCGGTGTGCTCCGTTGCATATTTACTGTTGAGAGGGCATGTTTGCCCTAGAAGTAAAACCGTAGTTCTATGATGAAGTGGCTGCAGTGGTTTATGCCACCGAAAGAATGGCGTTTGCCTGTACTTTTTGTATCGGCAGTTTTGTTTGGGTTGGTGCTGCTTGTTGCGCACATCTCAAATGCTACCTCCTACCTTTCTGATGACCCCAAAGCCTG
>CALGMC010000107.1 GCA_937959145.1 uncultured Chlorobiales bacterium | reverse complement strand
CTGAATCTGCTCATGATTGCCAATTAAAATCGGCTTCAATAAATCTTCCTGAACAATCTCATCAACGGCTTTTATAGTCCGTTCATCGCTTGATTCAGGGAAAATAATCGTTGCCTTTTTGGCTTTTGCTTTAAGCCTTATCTGCTTAACAATTTTGTGCATTAAATAATGTGCATTAAATAAAATTAAAATCTATTTATTTAATAAGTTAGATAAATTTGGCTTATTTGCTTTTAACCAAGAAAAATACCAAATTGAAGCAACGCGCACCACACTTAACTCAAAGCGATTTTCAACCATCTGATTCGTTTTTTCTTTGAGTTTTTCATAATACATTTGCGAAAACTCTCTTCGTGATTTAGAGGAATTTTCGGAAGGCGGCTCATATAAGTTTTCTTGGGAAAGTTCGGATTGAGTTTGCTTATCAATTTCCAAGACTTGCTGGCTCAAAAGGAAACTTTCTAACGACCATTTGAAGGCTTCTTGTGTAGGGTCGTCAATGATAAAAATGCTCCCATTTAGGAGGTAAGCATTCTCTCTTGGGAGCATGAACTTTTGAGGATAAAGGGATTCCCAGCGGGCGTGTATGCCCTTTTGTCCTGTAAGTTGTCCGTCATAGTTTTCGGTGGCATGAAGCGGCACATTAGCATCGGCGACGTAGTGCCCTAAATTTGAAGCAAAGTAGATAATTTTTTCACGATTCTGCTCCCGAAATGCAATCGTGAGACTATCGGCAAATGCGGCAATGCGCCAAGGCACAAGTCCATTTTCTTTCAAACGCTCGTAGCCGAATTTTTTGAGTGCGTCGTCATAGTTGCGAGGCAGGTCGTCAAATGGGTATGAGCCGTAACGGTCTAAATCGATATAGTGTTGAGGGGCTTCGTCAGGGTCAGTGCGTCGTCGGTTGTCAGCGTCAATCGAGTGGTCGATGAGTTCTTGCACGTGTGCGCGGAAGAACTCTGCAACAGGCGCGGGCATGAGATAAACGGCTTGACGGTGAATTTGTCGGTGTGCCCAAAATCCCCATTGCGATTCACAAGATGGGCAGAGATGGAGAGTTAGAAGCAGGAAAGATAGCGTCATTGAATCATCATTTGTTGAACAAGATTGCGTAAGTTTAGGGAAATTCTTGCAAATCACAATGTTTGAACTGCCCTTTCAGTCTGAACTTCTTTATGATGTGCCGCTCAATTTAGAGGCAACCTTATTCTGCGGTCAAGCTTTTCGTTGGCAGAAACTCGGTGAAGATACCTTTCAAGCCGTTGTTTATGGCGAAATTTTGAGGCTCACGGCTCTTCAACCTAATCGGCTACTCATTGGCTCCACAGCGGAATGTATCAATAGCAAATCACTTCGCGATTTTGTATGGCATTACTTGGGGCTTGAAGATGATGTCAGCACGCTGCTCCCTGCTTCGTTCATTCAAACGTATCCGCATCTCTATCAGGGAGCATCTGCTTATTTTGGGTTGCGCCTGCTCCGCCAAGAACCGTTTGAGACGCTTGTGTCATTTATGTGTGCACAAGGCGTTGGAATTGCACTGATTCGTCGTCAAACTACTTTCACTTCTCAAAGTTTTGGTGATTTTATTGCAATAACGGAATATAAATTTCCGACCCCCGAACAACTTGCCAATGCTCCCATCGGAAAATTAACACGGTGCACGAACAACAATGCTCATCGCGCGCGTCACATTCGCGCAATTTCTATGGCTGTGGCACGCGGCGACTTAAACCTCGCTCAACTCTCTGCTCCTCATTGCGATTTTGAAACTGCGCGCGAAACCCTGCTCCGCTATTCGGGGATTGGTGAAAAAATCGCGGATTGTGTTTGTCTGTTTGGATTAGGTCATCACACAGCATTTCCGATTGATACGCACGTTCGGCAGTATTTAGAGGCTTGGTTCGGACTTTCCACGCACACGACTTCTCTCACTTCAAAGGAATATCGTCGCTTATCGGACGCCGCTCGTCGTATTTTGGGAGCAGAACAAGCTGGATTAGCAGGGCAACTTCTTTTCCACTATTGGCGCAAAGATGTGAAACACATGAAAGCATTTTAATTGAATAAAATACAAAGGGCGACCTTTTTATTCAGTCGCCCGATGTTAATGTGTGAGTTACCCTATCCTTTTTCAATGTCCTTTTTCAACGCGCTTCAACAACTTTTTGCGATTCATCTCTTGCTTTCATCAACAGAGCAATGCGGCTGGTGTTTCCGTTCACACGGTAGTCAAGATAATCGGCGAGTGCCGCAATTTCATCGGCTTTGCCTGCCAACTGTGGCATATAGGCTCTGTAAGGCGAATCTGATTTATACTCATGCAGGGTTTTCATTAGGTTTGCAATGGATTCATTGCTCCGCCCATTGAGATACTTTTTCATCGCACGGTAGCCCGTTTCGGTGTGGCAGGAAAGGCATTGTCCGCGAAACATCGCTTCGCCTTTGGCTAAAATGACTTCAGGCGTTTGCGCATCGCCTTCTGTGCGGCGCGTCCAATGCGATTTGGTTAAGTAGCCATCTTGGTTGAGTTGCGCTACGCTGGCTTGGCGAATGCCGTTGGAATACATGTGGCGAGCGATGGAATACGGCTTGCGCAAGGTTTCGCGCGCATATTCAGAGGAGGCTGTTGCGACCGCCGCTAAAAGCAGAACCGCAACGCCATGCCCAAAGGAAAAATCTTCGGGAGCACGACGCACGAAGAAATAAACCACGCCAACGATTGTGGCAGTTGTCATCACCACTACAAGTGCAATCCGAGTAACTTGAGTAAATGCTCCGCTTCCGATTGTTGCAATACCAAATTGAAGCAGTTGGCGATTCACTTCGGGAACGCTTGCTAAATACCACGCAAAGAAAAATGGCATCAAGACAAAGGACGGAATAAGCCACTTCGAACTCCATGTAATCATCTCGGCTTTGGTTTGCGGTTGTTCGTTCATTTGGCTGTAAGAAAGCAATGCCCAAATGCCTGCAAGCGAAATGCATACAAGAATGCGTAAG
>CALGMC010000106.1 GCA_937959145.1 uncultured Chlorobiales bacterium | reverse complement strand
GTCAGCGATGGTTACATCGGGCGTTGCGAGTTTTTCGCCGTAGCGTTCCGAGCGATGAAGCCACGCAATTTCGGTTTCGTCGCCTTCATGTAAGATTTTTTCGCGCGCGTATTTTGAAATCGGATTGAACGGGTCGTCGTTAATTTCCGAGCCTTTGATAACAGGAATAAACTCGTCGAGCAAATTGACAGCAAGACGAATGAGTTTGGTTTTCGCTTGTCCGCGCAAACCCAGCAGAATAATATCGTGTTTTGAAAGTAGCGCGTTTTGCAGTTGCGGAATAACCGTGCGCTCATAGCCGATGATGTTCGGAAACGGATTTTCGCCGTCCTTCATTTTTTGAATCAAGTTTTCGCGAATTTCATCTTTCACCGAGCGCGTTCGATAACCTGCACGCTTTAACTCGCCGAGCGTTCTAATTTTCGTGATGTCTTTCATAAATCGTTTTGGTTGTTGTGCTTAACTGAAAATTGTTGATAGAGGCAACACGAAGCCGTTGAGCCAGCCTTTGCCATAAAGCGTCTCTTGTTCGGTCAGGATTTCGGTTGGCGCGTCGTCAAACGAATTGGCATAAATCGTCAGCGTTTTTTGCGCCACATCGACGAGCCAAATTTCGCCTACCCCCGCGCGTTTCCAAGTCTGGACTTTCTCTAAGGCTTCATTTATTCTGTTTGATTGTGAGACGACTTCTACGACAAGGTCGGGCACAACCGTGAGAAATCCTGATTCAATTTCATCAATACTTTTGATTTTTTCACGGCTGACAAAGGTTACATCTGCGCCGCGCACCGTATCGGGATTGCGTTCCAGATACACGCCCGTTTCCGCCGCAAAAACAAATCCGAGGTTTCTTTCCTCAACAAATGCTCCAAGTTTGCGCTCAATTTTTGAAGCGATATATCCGTGTTTTCCGCCTGCGGGCATCGTTTCAATGGGTTTACCTTTTAGGAGTTCGAATCGTTTCCCCGTCTCGCTTTGCAGTTCCATTAACTCTTCGCCCGTAAGCAGTTTTTCCGCTGTTATCATTTCTTACTCCCTCATCGCAATTTTTTGCGGCGATTTTTGATGTAATCGACAAACATATATTCGCCCAAGTTATCTAACCCACTGAAATACGCCCGTCCTTGATTGGCTTGTGTCAGTTCATTAACAAAGCCTTGCAAATAGGGGTCGCTCGTTACCATGAAGGTCGTGATGGTGATTTTATCTTTGCGACACATAACGGCTTCGTCGAGCGTTTTATTGACGATTTTTCTATCTAACCCAAACGAGTTTTTGTAAATCTTCGCGCCTTCGTTGATGGCAGAGGGTTTGCCGTCCGTAATCATAAAGACCTGCTTGTTCTGATTCTTCTTGCGCTTCAAGATTTGACGTGCGAGCGCAAGCCCTGCTTTGGTGTTGGTGTGATAGGGTCCAACGCTGATGAACGGTAAATCTTTAACTTCCACCTGCCACGCCTCGTCGCCAAAGAGCAAGACATCAAGGCTATCTTTGGGATAGCGCGTTAAGATGAGTTCTGAGAGTGCCATGGCGACTTTCTTTGCGGGCGTGATGCGGTCTTCGCCGTAAAGAATCATCGAGTGCGAAATATCAATCATCAACACGGTGGCGCAGGTGGTTTGATGCTCGGTTTCATAGACGCGGAAGTCGTCTTCGGCAAGGCGAATCTCGTCTAACTCGCTGTGTTTGAGCGCGTTTTGAAGCGTTTGCGTGAGGTCAAGATTTTGAAGCGCGTCGCCAAATTTCCAACTGCGCGTCTCGGGCGTGCGCTCTTCCGACATTCCCGACTTTGGAATTTTATGATTGCCAAACTGCGACTGCTTGCGGAGCGAGGAAAAAATTTCGTTGAGCGATTCTTCGCGAATTTTTTTCGTCGTTTTGCCTGTGATGTTGAACGTGCCGTCGCGTGAAGGTTCTTCAAGGTAGCCTTCGCGTTTTAGGTATTCGATGAAATCGCCAATGCCAATTTCGTCGTCTCCTAAGCCGTATTGTCGGTCCATTTCTGTGAGCCACTGCAAGGCTTGATTAGCGTCGCCGTTTGTGTAAATCAAGAGTTGATTAAACACTTTGAGCATCTTTTCAAGCGAGGATTGCGTTTTGGCGTGTCGCTCGTCCCATTTAGAAAATCGATAGTCCATATTTTCAGCGTGAATTGAGGTCGGTTATGCAAGTCAGAAACAGTTGAAAGTAAGAAAAAATTTGATACGGCAAACAGAAGAATTGCAGTTTAGAGCGAGAGGAGAAATTCGGTCAAGTTTGTTTTTTGGGGAAGCCCAAGTTTGCGGCGAAGATGCAAGCGGTAGGTTTCAATGCTACGCGGCGAAAGAAAAAGCAGTTGCGCGATTTCTTTGGTTGAGAGTTGAATTTTGAGAAGCACACATAAGCGCAATTCGGTTTTGGTCAGTTCAGGAAAGCGATTGGTGAGCACCTGAATGAAGTTTTGATGCACGCTCTCGAACTGTTGCTCGAAGAGCCGCCAACTTTTCTCGTCGGCTTTGGATTTCTCTAAATGTTCAATCAAGTTCGAGATTTCCTGATATACTTTTTCTGATGTGTTGCCCGAAACCGATTTTGAAAGCGTCATCAATTCCGTCTTCAACTTCTCGACGAGTTCGTTTTTTTGCACGAGCGTCATTGCCATTGAAACAATCTCTTGCTTTTTGTGCGCGAGTTCTTTTTCCGATTGCTCGGCTTTGAGGCGGAAGATTTCACGCTCGCGTGCCATTTCAGCGACTTGGTGCACGATTTGCAGTTTTTTGGTTTTGGCAATCACATCTTCATTGAGCATTTCTTCGCGCACCTTTTGGTGAAGCCTTGCGTGGCAGAGTGCTTCGGTCAAGTTTCCTGTTTGTTCGAGTGCTCGCGAGAGTTCGCGGTGCACATCGGCAAGCCGTTCAAGTTTTTTGACGCGGTTGAGCGACTCGAGTGCTTCTTGCAAAATGGCAACTGCTTGCACCCCTTTTCCCTCGATGTTGTAAAGTTTTCCGAGCGAATAAAGTGCCGTGATGCGCTGGCTTGTATCTTGAAGTTTCTCTGCAAGCGAGAGGCTTTTTTTGTAGCACGATTGAACTTTGCTGAGTTTGCCTAACTGCAGGTGGCAATTTCCGATGCTGATGAGCAAATGCGCCTGCCCCGATTCATCGCCCAATTCTTCCTTTATGGCTAAACTTTTTTGATGAATTTCAATCGCCGTGGCGTAGTCGTTCATCTGTTCATAGACATTGGCAAGATTATTGAGCGCGACCGATTGTCCGTAACGATGCTTCATCTCGACGGCGATTGCGAGGCATTTCTCGAAGGCAAATCGTGCTTGCTCGAAATCGTGTATCTGAAAGTAAGTGTTGCCGAGCGTGGTGTAGGCTTTGGCGGTAAGAATCGGCGCATTGATGGTTTGCGCCACTTCAAGCGACTCGTAGCCGAAACGCAGTGCCGTCTCGAAGTCGCCCAAGTTGTAATACGCCGTGCCGATAGTTTGAGCGGTGGCGGCCTCGAGCGACTTATCGGGGTGATGCTTTAATCGCTCGCGGGCATTGAACGCAAAGGCAAGCGCGTTCTCGTAGTCGCCGAGTTGTCCGTAGTTGGTTGCAATGCGATGCAAACTTTTCACAATCCCCATTTCATACCCAATGTTTTCCGCCAAGGCTTTGGCTTCCAAACATTTTTCAAGCGAGGATTGCGGCGCGAAGGTCTTATCGGCTTCGAGCAAGAGCGCGTCGACCTTGTTTTCGATACTAAGGCGTGCAACCGTGCTTAGCACGCGCTTTTTTGGCAATGCGCGAGTTGGACGATTCATTTCTCGACTGGTCTTGACGTTGCTCGAAATTAAAATACGGATTCAAAATATCGTAGAAATATCGTAGTGCCCCTTGCGCCACGCTTCCACATCTTTGCCGCAAGCAACTCGCGAAGAGTTGTCTTCACTTTCAACCTAAACCATTAAGCATTATGAAAAACACTAAACAACTGCTTGGTTTCTGCATGCTACTCGCACTCTTGTCGATGGCAACGCTTGCAACGGCTCAAACGCCCGCTCAACCGTCGGTGGACGAGATTTTGAACACGGACGGCACCTTGCGCTTGGAGCGCGACGGTGGATATAGCCTTGACGGCTATGAGTTACAAATGGACGCAAGCGGTGCGCCGCGCGTAGTGCCCAAAGGCGAGGCGCAAACAGAGAACACCACTTCGGGCACTTGGAGCACGGGGTTTGCACTGTCAGGAGCAGATAACACTGTTTTTGCTCTCGCTGTCTATAACAACGAACTTTACATCGGCGGCAATTTTATTACAGTAGGCAGTGTTTCTGCGAACTATATCGCGCGCTGGAACGGCACAAGTTGGAACAGCGTCGGCACAGGCACAGCAAACGGAATGAATAGTGCTGTCCAAGCACTGACAGTCTTCAACGGAGAACTCTATGTCGGGGGCTCTTTCACACAGGCGGGCGGGGGTATTGCTCTTCGTATTGCTCGCTGGAACGGCACAAGTTGGAGCAGTGTCGGCACAGGCACAGCAAACGGTGTCGCTGGTGGTTTTTTCGTTTATGCCCTTGCCGTGTATAACAACGAGCTCTATGTCGGGGGCGACTTCACTCAGGCGGGCGGCAACACGGCGAGCCACATTGCGCGCTGGAACGGCACAAGTTGGAGCAGCGTCGGCACAGGCTCGGCAAATGGGGTGAGTGTTAGTTCTCCTTCAACAAGAGTCAATGTTCTTGCGGTCTATAACGGAGAACTTTATGTCGGGGGCGACTTCACTCAGGCGGGCGGCAACACGGCGAACCGCATTGCACGCTGGGACGGCACCAGTTGGAACAGCGTCGGCACAAGCACGGCAAACGGGGTGAGTGGCATTGTCCGTGCCCTTGCGGTCTATAACAATGAACTCTATGTTGGCGGTGATTTCACACAGGCGGGTGGCAACACTGCGAACCGCATTGCACGCTGGGACGGCACCTCTTGGAACAGCGTTGGCACAGCTGCATCAAACGGGGTGAATACTCGTGTCAATGCCCTTGCGGTCTATAACAATGAACTCTATGTGGGGGGCAATTTCACAGTGGCGGGCGGCAATAGTGCTAACTTCATTGCGCGCTGGAACGGCACAGGTTGGAGCATCCTCGGCACAATCACAAATAACGGGTTGGATAACAAAGTCCTTGTCCTTGCGGTGTATAATAACAGCCTCTTCTTGGGCGGTGAATTCACACAAGCAGCAGGCATTGTCTCTGTCCGCATTGCGCAATGGACGACTGACAACGCGCCGTTCTTTTACAGCCATACCGTTACTTCTAGCATCAGCACTTACAACTTTTTCAGTACAGGGCTCATCATTAACTTCACAGGGCTTTCAGGTTCAGGCACTTGCACCGTTGAACGCTACGACAACAGCCCCGCGCAAAATGTCAGCGGCATTACTCACGCCAATGTTAGCCCCTATCGTTTCGTTATCAATACCTCTGGTTTTTCCTTCACGAGCGCGCTGTTGCGCTTTAACCGCACACGAATTCCGGGTTCGGGCATCACGAATGCGCAAACAGTGCGTGTGTATCGCCGTGCGACGCCGGGCACGGGAGCGTTCAGTCTGTTGCCCAACAACTACAACGCAAGTTTCTCCAACGAAGTGCGTGCCACAACCACGGCGTTCAGCGAGTTCGTTTTGGCAAGCGACGACAACCAACTGCCCGTTGAACTTGTGGCATTCACAGGACGCAAGGTGGAACAAGGCGTGGAACTGGCTTGGCGCACGGCTTCGGAGTCGAACAATTCAGGCTTTGAAGTGCAAAGAAGAAACGAGAAGCGAGAAGCAAGAAGCGAGGCGGGAGGCGCAAGCCATGAGGAATGGCAAGTGTTGGGCTTTGTGCGCGGCAACGGCACGACGACCGAAGCGCAGTCCTACTCGTTCTTGGATAGAACCGCGTCAGGTAAGGTGCAATATCGCTTGAAGCAAGTGGATTTTGACGGACAGTTTGAGTATTCAAACATCATTGAAGTCGATGCAGGCTTGCCGAAAGTGTTTGCGTTGGAGCAAAACTATCCGAATCCGTTCAACCCGACGACCGTCATTGCATATCAACTGCCAACCGCAAGCAATGTCTCGCTGAAAGTCTATGATGTGTTGGGCAAAGAAGTGATGACTTTGGTGAGTGGTCGCCAAGATGCGGGGTCATATAACTACACTTTGAACGCAAGCAATTTGGCGAGCGGTGTGTATTTCTACCGATTACAAGCAGGAAGCGCGACAAGTGGCGCGTCCTCGTTTGTTCAAACGAAAAAGATGATGCTGGTCAAGTAATGAATAATGAATAATGAAGAGTGAAGAGTGAAGAGTGAAGAATGGCTTGCGTCTCGTTCATCATTACTCACTACTCGTTACTCATTAAAGAGTCTTTTTTCTCGCTGGTTACTGTTCTTTGTTGTCTATTAGGTGAAAGCGTCCTTGCTGGAAACGGCGGGACGCTTTTTTTTATGCCCTTTTGAATTGGAACACGGATTGAACAGACGAAGCGGGTTTGCACGGATTGTGGATTCTTCGCTCCGTTCAGAATGACGGGGTGCGATCGTTGGTCATTGCGAACCTAATTGTGAAATCCATTGGTAATGAATCGTGAAGAATAGCCTTGTCGTTCCGCCTTCCGCTCTTTGTTTCTCATTAAAATTGGATTCTTGACTTGGATTAAAATATCGTAGAAATATCGTAGTGCTCTCTGCCGAACGATTCATCATCTTTGCCGCAAGCAACTCGCCAAGAGTTGTTTTCACTTTCAACCTAAGCAACAAATAACGACTATGAAAAACATCAAACAATCTCTCGGTTTCTGCCTACTGCTCGCACTCTTGTCAATGGCAACGATTGCAACGGCTCAAACGCCTGCACAACCGTCGGTGGGCGAGATTTTGAACACGGACGGCACCCTGCGCTTAGAGCGCGACGGTGGATACAGCCTTGACGGCTATGAGTTACAAATGGACGCAAGCGGTGCACCGCGCGTAGTGCCGAAAGGTGAAGCGCAAACCGAGAACACTACTTCAGGCACTTGGGGCACGCTTGGCACAAGCTCAAACAACGGGTTAAACGGTCCTGTCTCTGTGCTTGCGGTCTATAACAATGAACTCTATGTCGGCGGAGCGTTCACATTCGCGCTCACACCGACAGGTAACATTTCTGCCAATCGCATTGCGCGCTGGAACGGCACGAGTTGGAATACGCTCGGTTCAGGCTCGAGCAACGGGGTGAATAATGATGTCAATGCCCTTGCGGTCTATAACGGGGAACTCTATGTCGGCGGTTTTTTTACACTGGCAGGTGGCTCTTCTGCCAGCCGTATTGCGCGCTGGAACGGCACGAGTTGGAACACGCTCGGCTTAGGTCCGAGCAACGGGGTGAATAGCACGGTCAATGCGCTTGCGGTGTATAACAACATCCTCTTTGTAGGGGGTGAGTTCACCTCTGCTGGTGGTGCTTCTGTCAATCGCATCGCACGCTGGAACGGCACGACTTGGAACACGCTCGGCTTTGGCGTGAATGGCTTTGTTCGTGCGCTAGCGGTCTATAACGGCGAACTCTATGTGGGAGGCGATTTCACACAGGCGGGCGGCAGCAGTGCGAACCACATTGCGCGCTGGAACGGCACAAATTGGAACGCGCTTGGCACGGGCTCAGCCAATGGGGTGAATGGTCGCGTCTCAGCACTTGCGGTGTATAATAATGGACTTTTTGTGGGAGGCACGTTCACTACAGCAGGTGGCAGTAGTGCCAACAGAATCGTGCGTTGGAACGGCATCACTTGGGCAACACTTGGCTCAGGCTCATCAAACGGGGTGAGTGGAAATGGCTCTGTCTTTGCGCTTTCCGTGTATAACAATGAACTCTTTGTGGGGGGAGAGTTCACACAGGTGGGCAACACTTTTGCCAATCGCATTGCGCGCTGGGATGGCACGACTTGGAACAGCGTCGGAACAGACGCGGCAAACGGAGTGAGTGGTGGAAATACTCCAATTGTCTATGCGCTTGCGGCGTATAACAATAGCCTCTTCGTGGGGGGAGGGTTCACCTCTGCTGGGGGTGCTTCTGCCAATCGCATTGCGGAATGGACGGCAACTTCTTCCAACACCCAAGAGCCAACCATCAATCAGCCCCATGGCTACGCGCTTCTACAAAACTATCCGAACCCGTTCAACCCAACCACCGTCATCAGTTACCAACTGCCAACCGCAAGCACTGTATCACTGAAAGTTTATGACGTGCTCGGCAAGGAAGTGATGACGCTCGTGAACGCTCGTCAATCGGCAGGGTCATACACCTACACTTTGAATGCAAGCAATTTGGCAAGCGGCGTGTATTTCTATCGCTTGCAAGCAGGAAGCGCGACAAGTGGCGCGTCCTCGTTTGTTCAAACGAAAAAGATGTTGCTCGTGAAGTAGATGTGAAGGAGGAGGTAGAGGATTGCTAAGCGCAAGTGCGGCAATTCTCTACTTTTTTTAATACGCATCATCATCAAAAACTTTCATGTTCTTTCACTGTCTAAAAATCAATCCAAACAAAAACGGAGGTCTATTATGAATTTGCACCTTTTGAATCTCAAAAAGCGCATGGTTCTTGCGCTCTTTGTTGCTCTAATTTCGCTTCGCCTATCGGCGAGTGAACAGCCCATTTCATCAATACTCAATGCTGATGGCACGGTTAAACCCAACGTTGAAACGCTCGTCAGTCCGCAAAACCCTGCCACGTTTGTGAACGAACTCGGCGAGCCCATCTTCACCACAGCCGATGATATTGCAGGTCAAGTTTATCACATGGTTGTTCTTGACGGCAAACTTTACGTTGGCGGGCGATTTGAAAAAGCCGACCGTCGCGTAGTCAATAATGTTGCCGTTTGGGACGGAACAAGTTGGAGCGGAATTGGAAAAGGCGTGGACGGTCCTGTCAAAGCCATGTGCGCGATGGGCAAAGACCTTGTTGTCGCAGGCGATTTCAGTTATGTTGGTAAATCCAGCGACAATCCGGGCATTGAAGCCAACCGTATCGCGCGTTGGGACGGCAAGAAGTGGAACATCTTTTCACCGCTCAACATCGACCGCGAAATTTTCGCCCTCGCCTACGACGGCAAAACGCTTTACATCGGCGGCAACTTCAAGAAACTTGAAGGCAAAACTGATGCGGCAAGCGTTGCCATGTGGGACGGTAAAGGTTGGAAGCCTGTCGGCGGTTCAAAGTTTGATAAAACCGTTCTCGCAATGACCTGCGTCGGCAAAACCCTCTATGTCGGCGGATTCTTCACCACGATTGGCGATGAGCCAGCCGCAAATGTCGCCATGTGGGACGGCAAAGAGTGGACGGAGGTCGGAAAGAAAGGTCTCGATAACAAAGTCAACTCGCTTGCTAACGATGGTCAAAACGTCTATGCCGCAGGAGAGTTCTTCAAATCAGGCACGGGCGACCCCATGCGCGGCGTCGCCAAATGGGACGGCACAAAGTGGTCGCAACTTGGCGGCGGCGTCAATGATGTTTGCTACACAGTGAGTTGTGCCAATGGCAAAGTGGCCATCTCTGGAGCATTTTACAATGTCGACGGAAAAGGAACAGGCGGCGCATTGATTTGGGACGGAAATAAATTCACCCTCACGCCGAAGATGAACAATCTTATCATTCGAGTAGCGGCTTTTTACAATGATATGCTTTATGTTGGTGGCGATTTTAGCAGTGTGGACAGTGAATCGTTAAGAGGCAATATCCTTAAATTTGACGGCTCAAAGTATGAGCCACTTTCAAAGTAACTTCTTCAACCATAAACCATTTTCAACATGAAACGGCACTTCTTTTTTCTCGCTTGCTTCTTGTTTGTCTCTTTTTCGCTCGACGCGCTCGCAAATACAGAGCGTGAGGCATTTCTCGGCAAAGGCTCGGTGAAAATTGTCAATGATACCAAACAAGATATTCACATCTACACAGGCACAGGACATGTGAAACTCTATCACGGTGGCGGCTCGACTTCTGTCTCTTGTGAAGACGGCAAAGAAATTTGCATGAGCAATAAGGGCAAGAAAGGCGGGGTCATCTTCAAAATTGATGCGTCCATGTGCGGCAAGACCATCAAACTGTCGTCGTATCTGAAATAGTTTTTTCGTAACTGTTCTTTGTCTTTCTCGATGGTTGTTGTTCTTTGTTGTCTCTTAGGTGAGGAGCGTCTCTGCTGGAAACGGCGGGACGCTCTTTTTTTACACTACGCGCACTGTTTTTTCGCCGTCGGCAAAGCGAATAACGACTGTATCGCCCGATTGAATTTCCTGTGCGGAGCGAACCACATGTCCATCTTTGAACACGATGCTGAATCCGCGCCGAAGCGTTTGTTCGTAGCTTAGCGCGTCGAGGCGGTGCGTCAAGTTTGAGAGCATTGAGGCTGTGCGTTCTATTTTTTGCCGCATGCCGAAATCGAGCCGCTCGCTTAATCGGTCGAGGGTTTGCAGGAGCGTGTGCATATCGCTGACCGGCTTATTAAAGGCATAACTTCCAACAAGTTCTCTAACAAATGCGCGTTGCTCTTCCACGCGGTTCATCAAGTCGCGTTGCGTGGCTTGAAGCGTTGCATGAATTGCGTTCAGAATATCTGATGAAAGCGGGGCGATAAGTTCTGCCGCCATTGAAGGCGTTGCGGCACGAACATCGGCGACGAAATCGCAAATCGTGAAGTCGGTTTGATGCCCAACCGCGCTCACCGTCGGAATTTTCGAAGCAAATATCGCGCGCGCCACACGTTCATCGTTGAACGCCCACAAGTCCTCGAGCGAGCCGCCACCCCGCCCGATAATGAGCACATCGACTTGGTGCGCAGGATTTTTCGTGCGGTTGAAATACCGAATCGCCTCGACGATTTCTTCGGGCGCACCTTCGCCTTGAACGCGCACAGGGTAAAGCACAATTTGCGCCGATGGGTATCGCCGTCCCAAGACCGAACAAATATCTTGAATCACTGCGCCTGTTGGCGAAGTAACCACGCCAATCGTTTCAGGTAAGCGCGGCAAGGGCTTTTTGCGCTCTTGCTGAAATAATCCTTCTTTCTCCAACTTTTTAACTAACTGTTCAAAGGCTTTTTGCAAATCGCCCTCGCCAACGGCTTTGACTTGATTGCCAATGAGTTGATACTTGCCCTGCGGCGCATAGACTTCAACCCTGCCGCGGACGAGCACTTCAAGCCCATCGCTTAACGCAAACGGAAGTCGCTCGGCGGTCGTGCGCCAAATGACGGCTGGAATTTGCGCCTCTGAATCTTTGAGTGTGAAGTAAAGATGCCCCGATGTGGCTCTCTTGAAATTTGAAATTTCACCCCGAAGCCACAGTTCAGGAAATTGCGTCTCGAGATGTTCTTTAATTTCCGCCGTGAGTTCGCTAACTGAATAAATGCCGTCTGCCATTTGGAGAAAAGTTTTTATGTGGGTGGTCAAGTTAGGAAAAAAAGGTGAGGGTGAAATCGTGAAAAGCGAAACGCGCCGGAACGTCGGGAAATTCTTCTCCCTCTGCTCGGCGCGCTTCTTCTGTCAGTGCATAACAGAAAGTTCAACAACAAAGAACAAACAAGTTCTGCTTACAAGCCTGCGACGCTATTCTTCTTCACTTCTGCTTTCAAAGACTCGAGCAACATCGCTGTGGCTTTTGCGGCGTCTAACGTTTTGGATTCCGTCATGCGCGGCGATTGCTTCGCACGGCTTTCCATTGCATACACCGATTTAACAAGTTCGGGAAACTGCGCTTCCAACTTCGTAAGGTCGGTTTGAACGCGCGTTGCGTTTTCGCTTGTGGTTATCATTCGCGGCGCGACTTTCGGAGAGACGCCTTTTTCAAACGCTGTTTTCGTTACCGAAGTTGTAACCTCACGAAATTCAATTTCACCGCTTTTGACGCTTGAAAGAAGCGAAGATTCATCGGAGATGTTGAGCGACGATTGCGACTTCACCGCATTGACCACGAGCATCAGCAGTTTTTCGTGATTAAGCGTTTTGACTTCCACAGTTTGAGCGGCGCGTTTCGTTCCCGCATGTTCAATCACGTAACTTTTAGAAATCAATTCAGGGAAGAGCATCTCGACATCGCTCACACTCACTTCGCCATTTGTAATGCCGATGTTGACTAACTTATCAAGCATTTGATTTTTCGGTTGTGCAGTCAGCGGTGCAATTACCAGTGCAAGAGTCGCGAACAGAAAGAGTAACTTTTTCATAATCAATTCCTCGTTGTTTAA
>CALGMC010000105.1 GCA_937959145.1 uncultured Chlorobiales bacterium | reverse complement strand
TGGGCGAAGGTCCGAGAGGCTCGCTGACGAAACAAATCGTCTCGAAGTTGAACCTCGATAAAGAGAAAAATCCGCAGTCCTACGAAACTGGCGTCAAAGAAATTTGGGAAATTCCTGCGGGAAGAATCAAGAAAGGCACGGTGTATCATACGATGGGCTATCCGCTTCCGCCGAACATTTATGGGGGCAGTTGGATTTATGCGATGAGCGAGACAATGCTTTCGGTCGGATTTGTTACTGCGCTCGACGCAAGTTCGCCTGCCAACGACCCGCACTACAACTTGCAGAAGTTCAAGACGCATCCCTTTGTGCGCGCTCTGTTGGAAGGTGGCAAGGTGGTTGGCTACGGCGCAAAAACGATTTCAGGCGGCGGCTATTTTTCAATGCCGAAACTCTATCACGATGGCTTATTGCTTGTGGGCGAATCGGGCGGCTTTATGAACATGATGCGCCTCAAAGGCATTCACCTTGCGATGAAATCGGGCATGCTCGCGGCAGAAACGATTTTTGAAGCCCTGCTTAAAGGTGATTTCTCACAAGCCACGCTCAAAGGCTACGAAACCCGCTTCGAGAACTCGTGGGCGAAAAAGGAAATGTATAAGGTGCGTAACTTCCGCCAAGCCTTTAATGTGGGCTTATATTGGGGAATGGCGCGCGTTGGCTTGCAAATGCTCTTGGGCGGAAAAATCGTCAAAGAACGCTTGCCTTTAGAGCCCGACCATACGCACATGCAACGCCTTTCAAGCCTGACGCGCAAGTATGTGCTCGAAAAACGCGAGTTCAAGTTCGATGGAAAACTCACCTTCGATAAACTCACTGATGTCTATGAAAGCGGCACAACACACGAAGAAGACCAGCCTTGCCATCTCTTCATTCAGCCGCATCTGATTACTGACATCTGCAATACGAAATGCACCGTCGAGTATGGAAATCCTTGCCAGCACTTCTGTCCGGCAAATGTCTATGAAATGGAAGTGGTCAATGAACTGACGGGCGCGAAGAAACTGAAAATCAATGCCTCGAACTGCGTGCATTGCAAAACGTGCGACATCGCCGACCCGTATCAAGTCATCACTTGGAAAGTGCCCGAAGGCGGCGGCGGACCTGTCTATACAAACGGATAAATACAACGAACAAATACAAACGAATAAAAGTTAGTGTCTTTCACTCAAAGCGGGTTCGGTCAAAACGGCATTGAGCGACCCGACTTTCATTCCGATTGGCAAGGGATTGTCGTAATTTTGAGAAGTGTAAATAACGCTGAAACAATATTGAGAGGCTGAAATTATTTCAAGTGTTCTTTTCGTTACCACCTTATCTGTCTCAAGTTTGATGAAACAACTTTGAACCTAAACACGTGCGAACATGTCACAACCTTATCCCGTCTCCGAAGAACTCAAGAATTTCGGAAGACTGCTTTCGCAAATCAATTCTCCCGATGACCTAAAAAAATTTCCGATTGAAGACTTGCCCGAAATCACAAGAGAGTGCAGAGATTTCGTCATTGAAGTGGTCTCAAAATATGGCGGGCACTTCGGCGCAAGTTTGGGTGCGGCAGATATTTCCGTCGCCCTGCATTATGTGTATAACACGCCGAAAGACCAACTTGTGTGGGACGTCGGGCATCAAGCCTACATTCACAAAATTCTCACAGGGCGCAAAGCATACTTTCACACCAACCGCCAATACAAAGGCATTGCAGGATTCCCTAAACGAAGCGAAAGCGATTACGATACCTTCGGTGTAGGGCATGCATCGACCTCAATTTCTGCCGCCGCGGGCATGGCAATCGCTCGCGATTTGAAAAAAGAAGATTACAAAATCGTTGCGGTTATCGGCGATGGCGCAATGACGGGCGGCATGGCATTCGAAGGGCTTAACCACATTGGGCATCTCAAAACTGATGTGCTTGTCGTGCTCAACGATAACTGCATGTCTATCGACCCCAACGTCGGCGGCTTGAAAGAGCATCTTACCGCTATCACAACCAACTCGACTTACAACAAAATTCGCAACGACTTTGCCGACTTTCTCAATCGCATTGGCAACAATGAGTTCGGCGAAAAAGCGCGCAAGTTTGTGCTCAACATGGAACAAGGATTGAAAGCGGCACTCACGCCCGGCGCGTTCTTCGAAGCCCTTGGATTTCGATACTTCGGTCCGATTGACGGACACGACGTCGTCAATCTTGCGAAAATCTTGAAGGAGTTGCGAGACCTGCCGCACCCGAAACTCTTGCACATTGTTACGGTGAAGGGAAAAGGATTTAAGCCTGCCGAAGAAGACCAACTCAAATGGCATGCGCAAAGCACGGCGTTTGATAAAATCACAGGCAAATCGCTTGCCGCACCGCCGACCACGCCGCCGCCGCCACTTTATCAAGACGTATTCGGAAACGCCATTACAGAACTCGCACAAGAAGATAAGCGCATCATCGGCATCACGGCGGCAATGCCTTCGGGAACATCGCTCAAAATTTTGGGCAAAGCCTTACCTGAACAGTTCTATGACGTCGGCATCGCCGAGCAACATGCTGTAACCTTCGCCGCAGGATTAGCCACACAAGGTATGAAGCCCGTTTGTGCGATTTATTCAACCTTCCTTCAACGCGCTTACGACCAAATTATTCACGACGTCGCGCTTCAAAATCTGAACGTCGTCTTTGCGATGGATAGAGGCGGACTTGCCGGTGCCGACGGACCGACGCACCACGGCGCATTCGACCTCTCTTACCTCCGACTCATTCCAAGAATGGTCATCATGGCACCGATGAACGAACAAGAACTTCGCGATATGCTCTACACTGCCGTCAAGTATGACGACGGACCGATTGCGCTTCGCTATCCGCGCGGCAACGCCACCGGCATGCAAATGCGTAAAGAGTTCAAGCAACTTGAAATCGGAAAAGGCGAAGTGTTGAGAGACGGCGCAGATATTGCCATTCTCGGCATTGGCGTTATGACCAACAACGCCTTGAAAGCCGCCAAGCTCCTTGAAGAGCGTGGTGTCTCCGCACTTGTCGCAAATATGCGCTTCGTTAAACCGTTAGATACCGATTTAATTGATGAAGTCGCAACACGCTTTGAGCGCATTGTAACCATCGAAGAAAACACAATCAAAGGTGGGTTTGGCTCGGCAGTGATTGAATACCTGCAAGAAAAAGGTTACGGCAATAAAGTCTGTGTGATTGGCTTGCCTGACCGCTTCATCGACCATGGCTCGCCTGCTGAACTACACAAAGAGGTCGGGTTAGATGTGGAAAGCGTCGCCAAGCGTGTGCTTGCTTTTGCAGGCATTGAAGAAGCCGTCGCTAAGTAAGACTGCATCACAAAAACACGAACAGAGAAAGGGGAAGCCAAAACTTCCCCTTCTTGCTTTTATCTCAGGCGAATCTCATGTATCGTCCTATCATCTTCCTAAAAGCAATTTCGCATAAAAGGAAGGTTTGCTCAATTCTTTACGCAATTCCAAATCATCGAACATACACGAAATTGTTTCGGAAAGTGTTGGGCTTTGCCTTGCACGATTGACGACGAAATTGAAAAGCGAAGGGAAGTTCGCTAAACGTTGCAAGGTATGGCTAAGCCAAAGTTCACTGCCGAGTTTTTGATAGACGCGCTCATCGTATCGTTTCAAAAACGCTTGTGAAAAATCTTGTTGGAGAAGGCTCTCGTGAGCGACTTCGGCGGCGAGTTTACCCGACTTCATCGCATTGCCGATGCCTTCGCCTGAAAAGGGATCGATGAGCGAGGCGGCGTCGCCTGTGAGCATG
>CALGMC010000104.1 GCA_937959145.1 uncultured Chlorobiales bacterium | reverse complement strand
ATCGCCATGAGCGCGCTCTATCGCCCCGGTCCGATGCAGTTCATTCCTGACTACATCAATCGCAAGCACGGAAAAGAAGAGACGAAATATGCGCACCCGCTTCTCGAGCCCATTCTGAGCTACACCTACGGCATTATGGTTTATCAAGAGCAAATTATGCAGGCGGCGCAAGTCTTGGGCGGCTACTCGCTTGGCGGTGCCGATTTGCTCCGACGTGCGATGGGAAAAAAGGATAAAGAGAAAATGGCAAAAGAACGCTCGCGCTTCGTCGAAGGCGCAAAGAACTTGCACAACATTTCAGAAGACGTTGCAAATGAGATTTTCTCGACGATGGAAAAATTCGCCGAATACGGATTCAACCGTTCTCACTCGGCGGCTTACGGCGTTCTGGCTTATCAAACTGCATATCTCAAAGCGCATTACACGGCAGAATTTATGTGCGCCATTCTCAACAGCGAAGCCGACGATAAAGAGCGCGTCAAGCACCTTTGCGACGAGGCAAAATCGATGGGCATTCAAATTCTTCCGCCAAGCATCAATAAAAGCGACGCTCTTTTTACGGTGGAGGATTTAAAAGACGGTTCAAAAGCCATCCGTGTTGGATTGATTGCTATTAAAGGTGTCGGAAGTGCGGGCAAAGAAATCGCGCTTGCACGGCGGCGCAGAAAAAAAGACTTCAAGCATTTCTTTGAATTCTGCTCGTCGGTTGACTTGCGTGTTGTCAATAAACGCGCGCTTGAAAGTTTGGTCGAAGCAGGCGCGTTTGACGAACTCAATCCCGATAGAGCCTTGCTTTACGCGAATGTAGAGAAAGGCATTGAGTTCGGCAGAAAGGTCAACAAAAGTGCGACAACAGGGCAAGAAGGATTTTTCACTGACGAAAAGTTTTCAGGCGGCGAGCGCGCCGCTTACCCCGACATGACCAAAGCCGACGCTTGGACGGATTCTGAAAAATTGCAGCGCGAAAAAAATCTCGTCGGATTTTATCTCTCTCAACATCCGCTCGAGAAATATCGGCGCGACTGGGAGGCGTTCGCCACACTCAAACTCGGAAACAAAACCTACGAACACAAGCGGCTCTATAAACTCATTGGCATGATTGTGGAGACGAAATTCACCTTCACGAAAAAAGGCGACAAAATGATGTTCGGCGTATTGGAAGATTTTGAAGGCAAGTGCGACTTCACCGTGTTCCCGAAAACTTTTGAACTTTTTGAGAAGGAACTTCAAAAAGATAACGCTGTGATGCTCATCGCCGAAGCCGATACGCGCGACGGCAAGTTAAGCCTACTTGTCAATGAAGTGATTCCGATTCGCAAAGTGCGAGAGAAGTTGATTCAAAAAATCGTTTTGAAGATTGACGGCGCGGATTCCGATGTTTTGAACAAGCTTGCCGCTGTTAAAGAAATTTGCGAAAAGAACAAAGGCGGCACGCCGATTGATTTTGAAGTCATGCTCGATGGCGACGGTAAGCGGCGTGAACTTCGGCTCTTCGCTCGCCGATTAACAATCGAATCGGAAAATGAAGTGCTTGACGCCTTGTCGCGCGCCGTCGGTCCAGAAGCCGTGCGCATTTCTGCTTGACCCTTCGCGAAGTCTGTTTTTGTGATTCAGTTTTAACTTGAACTCGTGCTGGGGTGTTGCATAAGAAACATGGAAGTTGTATCTTCCGTGCGCTTTTTTCACACCAAGACAAACAAATTCTCTATTTAGCCAGATGACGAAGAATCGTTATTTCTATTTTTCCGACGAAGATTGCAAATACGTGGAGGTTAAACGCGGTCGGGCGGCAACTTTCATGATGCTCTTTGTCGCGTTGTTATTGCTTTCAGCGGGAACGGTTGTCTCGCTTCATTTTTATTTCAACATTCCACTTCTTCCTATCCAGACAGAGCGTCAAGTCGATGCCGATGTTCAAAAACTGCACGAAAAACTTGACCGCATGTCGCGCATGCTTGAAAAATTAGCGCAGGTCGATAACACATTGCGCACCGCAGTGAATTTGCCCGTCATCTCCGAAGAAGAAAAGCAAATGGCGACGGGCGGCAATCGTTTGAGCCTGCTTGAATCGCCAATGCCGACCGCGCTTGCCACGACATCGCAACTCATCAACCAACTCTCTCGCCGAATTGAACGGCAAGAATCAAGCTATCAAGAAATTTTCGGTAAGTATAAAGAGAATCAAGAACTCTTTGCTTGCATTCCTGCCATTAAGCCGATTGACGCGCCGCGCACCAGCGGATTCGGAATGCGCCTGCATCCGATTTATCAAATTATGAAGTTTCACTCGGGGCAAGATTTTACTGCGCCAACAGGCACGCCGATTTACGCGACAGGAAATGGCACGGTTGAAACCGCGTCGTTCGTTGACGGCTACGGAAACTGCGTTATCATTGACCATGGGTTTGGATACAAAACGGTCTACGCGCACCAATCCAAACTCAATGTAAAAGTAGGTCAATCGGTCAAGCGTGGCATGCTGATTGGATATGTGGGCAATACGGGCGTTTCCGAAGCCCCGCACTTGCACTATGAAGTAGTTAAAGACGGCATCAAGGTAAATCCGTCATCATACTTTTTTGAGGACATGACGCCTGCGGAATATAACGCCGCTGTGCTTGCCGTTTCGCAATCGCGAACAAATGACGATAGACTTGAGTAAAGTTTTTGCTAAAACTTTGTTTTACGGGAACGATTCAAGCACAGAGAAACTTTAACCCCAAAATTTCTCAATCCACTTACCGTTCAGCTATATCATTATGTATTGGAATCTTGATTTAGCGCGATACCTTGTCGACGCGCCTTGGCCAGCAACCAAAGATGAACTTATCGACTATGCCAATCGCATTGGAGCGCCGCAAGAAGTTCTTGAAAATCTCTATGAACTTACCAGCGACGAACCTTACGAGAGCATCGAGGAAATCTGGCCTGATTTTCCAACCAACGAAGACTTTTACTACAACGACGAAGACTCGGACAATTACTAAATCGCTTCGCCGTCCGCCTTCCTTAGTTTATCGTCAAACCCAATGCATTTACCGCACATGCTTGGGTTTGACTTTTATTTTGCTCTTGCTCTGCCATACAAGGCTTCACGGGCAAGATTACAGCACGAAAGACGACGCACCGCTCTCTGCTTCTCCCAAAAAAACTCGCTACATCGACAACCTGACCATTCGCGGCAACAATGCCATATTGACGCTCGAACTTATAGAGGAAACATTCACCAAAGGAAATGCGTCGTTTTTGGGCATCAAGCCTTGGCTCGGCATTTATCGATTTGGAGATTTGGTGTTTCCTGATTCAAGTGCACAATCGCCACAGTGGATTGCGTCGCTCAAAGAGTGGCTGCAGTATTCTGTAGGCGAGCCGCCCGCCGAATTTGACGAGGAAACATTTGAACTCGACCTCGCGAAAATTCGCGAAATTTATTTCAACAACGGATATTTCGACGTTAAAGTCAAGGGCAACATTACGCCTTCATTGCCCTCAATTCCCGAACTCATTCCCGACGACACTTTATTTTTTGATGTGGAGATTGAAGTTATAGAGGGCAAGCCAACGCGCCTTTCGCAAATTCAATACTTTGGCATCGAACGTCTTGCGCAGGAACTTCAAGAAGCCATTTTGCGCAACGAGATTTTGAGAAGAGGCTCTGTTTATACGGTCAAGGACATGGTGGCGGAGCGCGAGAGGATTGTGAATCTGATGCTTTCTAACGGCTATGCACTCTTCGTTGCCGATAGCGTGAAGTTCGTCATCGATACGCTCAATCACCTTGCCGATGTGAATGTGTTTATTTCTCCAACAGAGTATTTGGATTTTGGCAACGTGACGGCGATTGTCCACGACCCGTTTCTTCCTGACTCGCTTGCACCGTTCAAAGAAACATTTGAAGACAATGTGCGCATTCGCACATATGGCGAACAACGCATTAAGCACGATGTCATTCGCCGCTCGATTTCATATCGCCCCAGCAACCGCTCCGACATCAACAAACGGCGCGAAACCATCAGGCGGCTCGGTGCGACGGGCATTTTCGAGAGCATGACGATTCGCAACGACTCGCTCGCCTTTGAAGCCGACTCTCCAACGAAGCGCATTTACACCACGATTGAACTCACCCAACTGCCCCGACATCAAATTAAGCCAGCACTCAAAATGGACAATCGAAACAACGCGCCGTTCATCTCGCTGAGCGCAGGTTACCTGAATCGGAATTTGACGGGCGGCGCGGAAAGTTTTAACCTGACGGCTTCTGTCGGCTTACAACTCACATATAACCGCGAGCAATTTGCAGGCTTGCGCGACAGCCGTTTGATTGATGAACTGCCATTTAACTTTGATGTCGGCGGCGAACTCACACTTCCGTATTTTACGAGCGATAAGAGCCGTTTCATTGCAACTTTGCGATACAGCGTTACACAGCCGCC
>CALGMC010000103.1 GCA_937959145.1 uncultured Chlorobiales bacterium | reverse complement strand
ACTGTGCGCTTGATGGGGTAAAGTCCGCCATCAATACATGGCATGACTTTATCAATCACGGCGCGCGTTTTGCCGTTTTGAATGTGATTGAGCGAGGTGCGAGTTGAAGTGCCGTTTGCGGTGTTTTTGGATTTTGCCGTTAAACGTTTGGTGGTTGCCATAGTGAAACAAAATTAGGTTAAAAGCTATAAGTGAAGCCGTTGCGAAGATCGAGGTCGAATCGAGCGACATTTCGGACGGGTTCGTTGTCGTATCGATAAACGAGCGTCAGGGTTGAGGCAAGTCTATCTGTAATGCTAATGGTCAATAAGCCGTCGAGAAGCAAGCGATAGTCCGAGAAGCGATTCACATCGACCTGATAGTAGCCGATAAGTTGCAGTGAAGTTCGTGGCAAGATTCGCCATAAAAAAGCAAGGTAGTTCGTTGAGCGCAGAAGTTTTGTTTGCGGAGTGAGGTCGGTGAATTGTTCGTTTTCCCACATTGCGCCAATGCCGAGCGTGAGTTTGAATGCCATGACGGTGTCGGTTGGTTGTAAGTAACGCAAGTTGAGTCGCACGCCTAAACCGAACAAGACGCGGTCTTTGAGCAAAATGAAATCGTTAAACTCGCGCTGTGTGAAAAATTCAGGTTGAAAGAGCGTATCGGGTTGCCAGATGGCGCGATAGTGCAGAAATCCGCGAAAGAGAAATATCTCATTATTTGCAGTGCCGCGCTCCAAATTGCCCACGAGAAAAGTGTAAAAGTGTTGGGTGCGATAGTCTGAACGCGCGTCGAGTTGCCAACGAAAAAAATTTGTGTTACCAGAATTAAACCCAAAGTTGATACCGAGCCGTGTGCCGAAGCCTACTTCCGTGCCGCGCATTAAGGCTTCGCTATTGACTTGCGAAAGCACCTGCGAGGAAAGTGAGGAAAGGAGGAAACAAAAGATGAAGCGTTTCATGCGTTGATGGTCGAAGGCAAACTCAAACAAGGAAATGCAATTTAGGCAAAAGCGGGGTCAGAGAAAATTACGTCGCTTGTCGTAAAATGAACGGGAGAAACGAAACATTCGTAACTTTAATTGAAAGGTTTGACCAAAAGTTAAAAAGCACATACAAACATGAAGCGCAAATTTTTGTCCTCAATCGGAATGATTATCGGAATCATCATCATCAATGTGATTGTCTCGGCGCAGGTTTCGGAAAAAGAAGCGTTTGCATCGGCATTGAAAAAATTAAGAGCCGAGCATCGTCAACTGCCAAAGCAAGATGATGACCCCGAGACGAGTATTCGTCAAGTCTTTTTGGAAAACGCCATTCGCATCACCTTCAACGACTTGCGCGAATATCGATTCAGCCGAAAAGCCAACAATCCCATTCCTGAAAAACTCAAAGCCTTACAAGGCAAAGAGGTCAGCCTCGCGGGCTATATGATTCCAATGTCGGAAGCCTTAGATGTAACGGAGTTTATGCTGGTGCAAGTGCCGTTCTTTGGGTGCTGTTACTCCGTGCCGCCTGAGCCAAATGAAACGGTGATGGTCAAAATGCAAAAAGGCAAGTCGACGCCATATGTTTATTCGCCGATTCGCGTAACAGGAAAGTTCAAAATTGAAGAGACGAAAATCGACGGCTTTGTGGTGAGCGTTTATGAAATCGAAGCCTCACAAGTCAAAGAGACCGACCCGAAAGATAAAGATGTCATGCAACACCAAGCAGGAACGCCAACGCCAAATGGATTTTGATGGATAAGGGTTTCGTTCAACATATCGCGTTAGCACGATGGCATTCTGCATTATTGTTTCTTGCGCTACTTCTCTTCGTGCTGCCCTTGCAAGCGCAAGAGATTCCGATATTTGGCGAGCCTTCTGCCGACTCACTCAAAACGCATAAACTTTTGCCATCAGGATTGCCTGACGAAGCCAATTGCATGTGCCCGCGACACATCGCGGCACGCGAAAACACACAGCGGCGATTTGGGTTCACACCAGCAGGCGTTGCAATGTTAGACGCCGTGCCTGAAAATGCTCAAATCATCAAGCAACTTCGCCTTGCCGACCTCGCCTCACCTGATTCGCTTGAAAACACAGGCTACAAGCGGTTTTATGCCATGATTCAACTCAAAGCAATGGCACTCGATTGCAATGCAAACGCCCTCGCAGAATTTGCACAAACCATTGAAGGCGACAGCCTCATATTTACGGCGACGGCAATTCGCATCGAAAAAAAATGAAACAAGTTCTAACCAAATCAACTGAAGAGACGCGCGAACTTGCCCGTCAATTTGCGTGCTCTTTGAAACACGGTGATTGCGTTGCTCTGATAGGCTCGCTCGGTTCAGGCAAAACCGAATTTACACGCGGCATTACCGATGTCTTTAATTGCACCGAACAACTCACCAGTCCAACCTTTACAATTCTCAACATCTACAACGGCTCGCGAAGCGGCGAGACTTTTACGATTCATCATTTCGATTGGTATCGGCTTAATTCGCCCGAAGAACTCTACAACATTGGCTTCGAGGAATATCTTTATGGCAATGGCGTGTCGGTGATTGAGTGGGCAGATAAATTCCCGGACCTTGTTCCGAAAACGGCAAAGCGCATTGAGTTGCAACGCTCAACCGAATCAGAGCGATTGATTACCTTCGCACAATCTTTTCCGCTACGATGAACCTGCTTGCGATTGAGTGCACCGAGTTTCCGCTAACGATTGCATCGGCGAATGGAGAGCGCACCGCTATAAAGCGCGGCGAACAGTGGCAAAAGAGCGGCGAGCAAATCGTCGCGCTCATTGCCGAAGCCTTGCAAGATTTATCCATCAAGCCGAGCGACCTTGACGCCGTCGCGCTCTCGTCGGGACCGGGTTCATTTACCGCCTTGCGTATTGGCATTGCAACGGCAAAAGGACTTTGCTTTGCGCACGACCTTCCACTTGTTTTGATTCCGACTTTTGAAGCCCTTGCTCGCGCAACCTTCCCGAAAACCCAAGCCCAGAGCCTGATTACGGTTGCTTATTCCAAAGCCGATGAATTTTATGTGGGCATCATCTCGCGCTCAACGCCGATTCAATACGATTACCTTTCGCTCTCGCAACTCAATCAAAAACTTCAAACGATGAACTCGGTTGCGGTTGTCGGGCGCAACCTTGCGCGTTGGGCGTCTGCCTTCGAGACTTCAGAAGTGATTGATGCCGATTTTTTTACAGCGGAATGCCTGCTTGCGATTGCCAAAGAAAAGCAAGAGCGCGGAGAATTTGCCGACCTTGCCACAGCGTCGCCGCTTTATCTCAAAAATTTTGAAGCCAAGAAAAAAGCCTGAAAGGCATCACTGAACTTTCTCACTGAACTTTTTCTAAAAAGGCTTTGGGCGGACGAGTGGGCTTGCCGTTTGTGTTCACAAAAGCGTGAATCGTATAGCCTGAAAAAAGTTTTTGGCGGGAAGATTTTTCAAACGCCGTGTAAGCGATTGTTACGCGGACGTTTTCAAGTTTTTCGATGTGCGTGCGAATTTCAATTTCGTCGTCGTAGCGTGCGGGCGCGAAGTAATCCAAGTGA
>CALGMC010000102.1 GCA_937959145.1 uncultured Chlorobiales bacterium | reverse complement strand
ATGCCCGGCATGCTGTTCAAGAAGGGCAGCATCGGCTTGGTCTCGCGCAGCGGCACGCTGACCTACGAAATCGTGTACGCGCTTACGCAGGCAGGGCTGGGGCAATCGACCTGCGTTGGAATCGGCGGCGACCCGATTATCGGCACGAAATTTATTGACGCCATTAAGATGTTTGCGAAAGATAAAGACACAGAAGCCCTCGTCATGATTGGCGAAATCGGTGGCAGTGCCGAAGAAGAAGCGGCAGCTTATATCAAAAAGAATTTCAAGAAGCCTGTTGTTGGATTCATTGCAGGAAGCACTGCGCCGCCTGGTCGCCGTATGGGACACGCGGGCGCAATCGTTTCGGGCGGAAAAGGCACGGCACAAGAAAAATTCGCCGCAATGAAAAAAGCAGGAATTCACATCGCTGAAAATCCTGCGCACATCGGCGAAGTGATGCTTCAAGCATTAGGGCGATAGTTGCGACCAGAGAAGGTCAAGGCGGATTCAGCAACTTGGCGACGCGATACGCTTTCTTGCTTTCCTTCTTGACCTTTTTTCATGGTTTTATTTTTCACTTAATCTGTTTCGCACAATGAACACTCCTTTTGATTCGGTTGAATCGGCGATTGAAGACATCAAGAACGGCAAACTCATTATCGTGGTCGACGACGAAGACCGCGAAAATGAAGGCGACTTTTTGACCGCCGCTGAAAATGTTACCCCCGACATGATTAACTTCATCACGAAAGTTGGTCGTGGCTTGATTTGCGTGCCCATGACACGCGAGCGCGTTCAACGCTTAGAGCTCGATATGATGGTCTCGCAAAACACTTCACTTCACGAAACTGCTTTCACCATTTCCGTCGACTCGCGCTTGCCCGGCACTTCAACTGGCATTTCGGCTTTTGACCGCGCCATTACCATTCAGCAATTAGCCGACGATAGAACCAAGCCTTCCGACCTTGCGCGTCCGGGGCATATCTTTCCGCTCCGTGCAATGGACGGCGGCGTGCTTCGCCGTGTCGGGCATACCGAAGCCGCTGTCGATTTAGCGCGTCTGGCAGGCTTTAAGCCTGTTGGCGTTATCTGCGAAATTCTTTCCGAAGATGGCTCAATGGCACGCCTGCCCGAACTCATCAAAATCAAAGAGAAATACGGACTGAAACTCATCACGATTAAAGACCTCGTGGCGTATCGAATGCAGAAAGAAAAACTCGTCAAGCGTGCGGTCGAAGTCCGTTTGCCCACGCATTTCGGCGAGTTCAAACTGATTGCCTACGAAACGCTCATTGACGATAAAAATCACCTTGCTTTGGTCAAAGGCGACGTTGCCAACGGCGAACCTGTTTTGCTTCGCGTTCACTCGAGCTGTGCTACGGGCGACCTTTTTGGCTCTATGCGCTGCGACTGCGGCGAACAACTCGCCACCGCTATGATGATGATTGAACGCGAAGGACGTGGCGTTCTGGTCTACATCATGCAAGAAGGGCGCGGCATCGGTCTTATCAATAAACTCAAAGCCTATAACCTTCAAGACCAAGGGCTCGACACGGTCGAAGCCAACGAGAAACTCGGCTTCAAAGCCGACCTGCGCGATTACGGCATCGGCGCGCAAATCATCTGCGATTTAGGCGTCAAAAAAATGCGCCTCATGACCAACAACCCGAAGAAAGTCGTCGGTCTCGAAGGCTATGGGCTGGAAGTCGTTGAGCGCGTGCCGCTCGTCATCAATCCTAACGAAGTCAACAAAAGTTATCTTGAAACCAAAGAGAAGAAAATGGGACATCTTTTCAGCGGCGAAACCGCACACGACCAACTCATTTTCAGCAAACTTTTCGGCAGATAATTTTCTACAATAGGTCTTCCAACAAGAACTTTAACAAACAGCAGTTCAGAGTTTCCATGACCATCACGCCAACCTACAACGCCCCCGATTCACGCGGACACTTCGGCATCTACGGCGGAAAGTATGTTCCCGAAACGCTCATCAAAAACGCCGACGATTTAGAACGCGAATACACCGCCGCCAAACAAGACCCGTCGTTCTGGCAAACGTTCAATGACCTTTCAACGCATTTCGTCGGACGACCTACACCGCTCTACTTCGCCAAACGCCTTACCGAAACGCTCGGCGGCGCAAAAATTTACTTGAAGCGCGAAGACCTCTGCCACACTGGCGCGCACAAAATCAACAATGCGATTGGTCAAGTCTTGCTCGCAAAGCGCATGGGCAAGCGTCGCATCATCGCCGAAACGGGGGCAGGACAACACGGCGTTGCAACCGCAACTGTGTGCGCGCTTTTCGGCTTGGAGTGCATCGTGTATATGGGCGAAGAAGATATTCATCGACAAGCCCCGAACGTGGCGCGCATGAAACTGCTTGGCGCAACCGTTGTGCCTGTTTCATTAGGAAGCAAAACGCTCAAAGACGCCACCAGCGAAGCCATTCGCGATTGGGTTACGAATCCTGATGACACTTTCTACATCATTGGCTCGGTTGTCGGCATGCATCCTTATCCGATGATGGTGCGCGATTTTCAAAGCGTCATCGGCAAAGAAACTCGTGCGCAAATTCTCCAACAAGAAGGCAAACTTCCTTCGCTCATTACGGCGTGCGTCGGCGGCGGCTCAAACGCGATGGGCATGTTTTATCCGTTTTTGAACGAT
>CALGMC010000101.1 GCA_937959145.1 uncultured Chlorobiales bacterium | reverse complement strand
CAACTTGGCAACATTATCGCTCGGCAGATTGTAACTGATAACAGTCGTTGGATTAAACGGATTTGGGTAGTTTTGATGAAGCGCAAAGTCCTTTGGCACAAGCGGCGTTTGGTGATGAGAAAGCGGAAAGAAGTTAATCGCCGCAAGCGCGTTAGCGATTCCCCAGCCAATTTCGCGATTGGGCGCGTTGGCGTTTGAAGCCGTCGATTTAATGGCAGTGATAACTTGCATGGGTGTGAGGTTTGGGTGTGCTGAAAGCACAAGTGCGGCAACGCCTGCAATGAGCGGACAAGAAAGCGACGTGCCGCTCGCGTTAGTGTAATTATTTCCGCTTGATGCGGCAGAGCGAACGCCGACGCCTTGTGCCGAAATGTCGGGCTTCATTCTGCCATCTGCCGTTGGACCAACCGAACTGAAACTGGCTCTATCACCTGAACTCGTAACTGCGGCAACGGCTAAAATGCTATCGGCATCGGCAGGTGCGCCGAGCGTATTGGCAGGGAGCGCAACCATACCACTGTTGCCCGCACTGTTGCAAACCACAATCCCAAGACGCGCCGCACGGCGAGCGGCAAGCGTGCTAACGGCAGTTTGTCCGTTCATCTGTTGCCAAGTGTATGACGGAAAAGGCGGGTCAAAATCAAGGTAGCCGAGCGAACTGGTGATAATATCTGCGCCTAAACTATCTGCCCACTCAACAGCCGCCGCCCAATTATCTTCTTCAACTGGCGTTTCGGAGCCCGCGTCTTCGGTGCGAGCAAGCGCGTAATGCGAATTAAATGCCGGTCCGATAAGTTGCCCCTCTTTGAAACCGCCAACGGCTGAAAGGGTCAGCGTGCCGTGCGAATGAGGCGCGACGGTATTGTTCTGACCTGTAACAAAATCTTTACGTGCTACAATCGTCATGGTGCTAAACGCTTCATGCGTCAGGTTGCTGAAGCCTGCATCAAAATTTGCAATCAAGACGCCTTGACCTGTGTAGCCCAAGTCATGCACCGCAGGCACGTTGATTTGATTGAGCTGTCCAAACGAGGCACCATAGTTCAAGACATGTGTTGAAAGTGCTTGTTGTGACTGAATTGGAGAAGGAAGGGACGGCTCTTCAATTTCGGGCGGACGGCGAAAGGCTTTAACGGCATCAATTTCAAGAACAGACGAAACTGACTCGAGTTGAATTAAATCAGATTTCTGAATCGTTCCGCTCACTTTGAACAAGCCCTTCAAGTGATGCTTGATGCGAAGACCTGCCTGTTCAAGAGCGTGTATGTCCGCAGGGTCAAAGGGCAAATCTTCGCTTGTAATGATGCTTGGCAGAACGCCCGCCGAAACCATTTTTTGACGACGCTTAATGGCGCGCTCCGAGAGCAGGTCTTCAGGACGAACAGTTGCCGACGATTTACGCGAAAGCGTTACAAGCACCTTAACCTCAGTCTGTTCTGAAAGTGTGTTCAACTGAGCGGCAAGCGCAGGCGTAATTTTTGACGACTGCCCAAATGCCGCGCCCGCACAAGCAAAAAGAAGAGCGACGACGAAAGCAAATTTTTTCATGGTGATGATAGCGTTAAATGTATTGTTCCATTTCTTTGCGTTTCAAGACATCGACGATGTTTTTAACATCTTGCGAGCGACCGCGTTTGCAAATCAACAAGGCGTCCGATGTTTCGACGACAATCGCATCTTCAATGCCGATAATCGCAACGGTTTTATGTTTAGGCTTGAAGACAAGCGTATTGGCAGAATCTTGAAGCAAGAGGTTACGATTTTCTTCGCGCTCTAAGTTATGGTCGCGGAACTTCATGATTTCGTCCCAACTGCCTGCATCTGACCAATCAAAATCGCCTTCCAAGACATAAACGGAATCGGCTTTTTCCATCACGCCGTAATCAATAGAAATCGGGTGTGTCCAACTATAAACATTTTCAATCGTTTTCTTTTCGGTGCGCGTGCCGACGGCGTTCTGAATGGCTTGCATATCGAGATAAAGTTGTGGCATCGAGCGTTCGAACTCACGGCTAATGGCATTGACGTGCCAAATAAAAACGCCGCTGTTCCAAAGAAAATCGCCGCTCTCCAAGAAGCGTTGAGCGGTTTCAATGTCGGGCTTTTCGGCGAAGGTTTTAACCTTGTGCGCATTGACGCCGAAGCGCACTTTGATGGACGTCGTGATTTCAGGGTTGGTGTCTTCGGCTTGAATGTAGCCGTAGCCTGTTTCGGGGCGCGTGGGCTTCATGCCAATGGTAACGAGCGCGGCGGTTCGTTCTGCGACTTCAACGGCGGCACGCAAGGTTTCTTGAAAGCGTGCGACATTTTGAATCACATGGTCGGAAGGAAGCACGCACATTACTGCATTTGAATTGCGCTTTTTGATGAAGGCGGTCGCAAGCGCAATACACGGAGCTGTGTTTCTGCTGGTTGGTTCAACGATGATATTTTTTTTCGGAATGTTCGGCAACTGTTTGCGCACCAGTTTTCGTCCAGAAGAATTGGTAACGATGATGATGTTTTCATCGCGCACAAGTCCTTTAAGTCGCTCAACGGTTTTGCAAATCATCGTGCCATCGCCGAAGAAGTCTAAAAATTGCTTGGGCAAGTGTCGGCGCGAGAGTGGCCAAAGCCTTGTGCCTGAACCACCTGCCATAATCACCGCAAAAAGGTTCGGGTGCTCGTCAGCGTAAGTGTGTGCAACAGCAGCAGCAATCGGTAGCGTGCGTTCGTGTTCCATTGTGGTATAAGAGTAAAAGTTACTTTTTCTTTCGTTTGTTTTTGAGTTGCTTTTCGCACATGGCGATGCGCATTTTGGCGTCGCTGTTATTCGGCTCGTAAAGCAGAATTTCCTTGGCGGCTTTGATTGCACCGTCGTAATCGGCTTGGTCGTAAAGAACCGACGACAAATTTTCCAACGCTAAAACAAACCGCGAATCGAGCTCGATGGCTTTGCGATAATACCGAGTCGCCTCATCTTTTAAGCCTTTGGCTTCGCTAACGAAGCCTAAGTTGTTATAGCCCATCGCGTAATCAGGATGTTGCGTCGTGAGTTCAGTGAACACTTTCATCGCTTCATCAAGCCGACCTGCGCGAAAGAGCGAAACGCCGAGATTATTTTTGGCATCAGCAAAATTGGGTTGCAACTGTGAGAGACGCAAGTAAAGTAAAATTTTCTCTTCAACATCTTGTGCTTGTTCGGCTTTCTCAAAAAGTGCTTCGGCGTCCCAAGTGAGTTTGCCTGACTTAAACTCTTCGGCAAGTTTTAGGTTCTCAATAGCTTCGTTGTAGTCAGGTTTAATCGAGAGGGCTTTTTTGAAATCAGAAATCGCTAAATCGTATTCGCGCTGAATGAATTTGATGTAGCCTGAGTTGTTGTAGGCTTCGTAATTTTGAGGTTCAATAATTTGCGCAGCGGTAAAGTAATAAGAAGCGGAATCGGCACTGCCTAAAAAGAAAAAGCACTTGCCAATCGCATTGTAGAGCAAGGCTTTATCGTTGGCGTTGAACTTTGTGCCTGTGAAAATGAACGGCTCTGCAGATTTGAACGCTGTGAGTGCTTCTGCAAATGACTTTTGGTTATATGCGTCAATTCCTTTGATGAAAAAGGCTTTGCCATTTACGCTCGCAAGGCTATCGCGTATGATGGACTCGGTATCAAGCGTTGTTGCTTCTTTTGTGCTCCGACAAGCACTCAGCAACAAGAGCGTTCCGAAAGCGATAAAGAAAACAACTCTGTTTGGCATATCCACACAAAAGACGCGTTAGACTAAAAATGTGAAAGAATAAAAATACATATCTTTGGACAAACTTTCAGAAACAAAACCACGATGTGATTTGAACCGCACGGAACTCACCAATCTTGTTAAACTCCTAAGCGAAAAAGGACTTTCACTGACTGAACATCAACAAGCACAACTGTGGAAATACGCTGAATTGCTTTTGGACTGGAATAAAAAAGTCAATCTCATTTCACGAAAAGATCAAGACGCTGTGCTGACAAAGCATGTGCTTCACGCGCTTTCGCTTGCACTCTTTCACAACTTCAAGCCCAAAGAGCGCGTTTTAGATTTAGGAACTGGCGGAGGCTTGCCTGGAATTCCACTTGCCATTGCCTTTCCCGACACCTACTTTTTGCTCATTGATTCCATCGGAAAAAAAATTACAGCATGTTCGGATATGATTCAGAAACTTAAACTTAAAAACGTGCTTGCTCAAAAATCGCGCGCCGATGAATTAAAGCATGTCAAGTTTGACGTGGTGGTCAGCAGGCAAGTGGCGGCAATGCCTGAACTGTGCGCATGGTGCCGACCGCTTCTCAAAAAAGGCGGCAAACTGCTTTGCCTTAAAGGCGGCGATTTAGAAGAAGAAATCGGACAAGCCCTAATTGATGGCGCAGAAAAACTCGCTTTTCCTGAACACATTGAGCAACACTCGATTGATTTTCTCGGCGAAAAGTTCAAAGAAAAGGTCGTCGTTGTTGCCACATAAAAAAGCCGTTTGAAACTTCTCAAAAGAGATTGAAAACTTGAATGACACGAATTTATCTCGATAACGCCTCAACAACGCCCGTCGAGCCCGACATCGTCAAAGAACTGTTGCCATTTCTTGAAACGCAGTTCGGAAACGCCTCTTCCATTCATGCATTCGGACAGCAAACACGAAACGCGCTCGAGTTGGCACGCGAAGAATTGGCGAAAGAAATCGGCGCAAAGCCGTCGGAAGTTTTTTTTACATCGAGCGGAACAGAAGCCGATAACCTCTCGCTTAAAGGCGTTGTGTTGGCAACGCTTGGCAAGCCGATTCAAATCATCACGTCAAAGTTGGAACACAAGGCGGTTTTGGAAACGGTCGAGTGGCTTCAAAAAAAGTTCGGCGTAGCGGTGGAAGATGTCGCGCACGATGCGCGCGGACGGTTGGACTTGGACGACCTCAAACAGAAAATCCGTCCAAATTGCCTGAACCTGATTTCCATCATGCACGCCAATAACGAACTTGGCAACATCAATCCCATCAAGGAAATCGCGGCGATAGCCAAATCCTACAACGCCATTTTCCACACAGACGCGGTTCAAAGCGCGGGCAAGTTGAAACTCAATGTCGATGAACTTGGCGTTGATATGATGGCGATTGCAGGGCATAAATTTTACGCGCCAAAAGGCATCGGAGCGATTTACATTCGCACGGGCGTTCAACTCGAATCGCTCTTGCATGGCGGAACGCACGAGCGCAATCGTCGCGCCAGCACGGAAAATGTCGCATTTAGCGTAGCACTTGCCAAAGCGTTCAAACAGTCTCAACAAAATCTCCAACAAACAAACTTACAAGCACAGTCGCTTCAAAAAGCCTTTCTTGATTCGCTTTCTGAACTGAATGTTCCGTTTTCTTTGAACGGCGACGAAACCAATAAACTACCGCACATCATTAACCTTTCGTTTCCAATTCCAACCGAACAAAAACTGGCGGGCGATGTGCTTTTGCTTGCGTTGGATGCGGCAGGCGTTGCTGTTTCAAGCGGAAGCGCATGCACCAGCGGAACGGCGAAGCCGTCGCATGTGCTCTTGGCACTTGGAAAAACCGAGCACGAAGCGCGTGCAAGCGTGAGGGTATCGTTTTCAAAGTTCAACACGATAGAGGAAGTTCGGGAGGCGGCAACACGATTTGCCGACGTGCTCAAACGGTTGCTGTGATTACTTGATTTGAGCAATTACATCTAAAATGCCGACGCGAATCATCATGACGGCGATTGCCGCCATGAAGAGCGATGCGACTTTAGCAACGGCTTTTGCGCCGTTTGGTCCCATCAACCGCCTTACATACTCCGAAAAGTAGAAGAGCAAAAACACAATTACAAGGTTCAAAACGAGCGAGAGCGTTGTCATTAAAAAGCCGTAAGTGTCGTTGAGAATCAGCAAAGTCGTCAGCACAGCAGGACCAGCAATCAAGGGAATGCCAAGCGGAACGATGCTAACATTTTCAGGGTCAGCGGGCTGTTTGGATTCATCGGCGCCGGACTGCACCAAATCGCGAATGGCGATTAAGAGCAAAATTAAGCCGCCTGCAATTCGGAAATCGGAAATGCTAATGCCGAGAAAGCCGAAAATCTGCTGTCCGCCAATCATAATCATAATTGCAATACCAAAGGCGGTGAGCACGGCTTGTGTGGTGAGGCGTCGACGTTTGTTGTCAGGAAAAGATTGAGTAAGGCTAATGAAAATCGGCAAGGCGCCAGGCGCGTCAATGGCAACAAAGAGCGGGATAAAGGTGAGCAAGAAATTGTCAAAGCTTAATGCGGGCATTGCGCCTTCAATGAAAAGAAACATGCCTTAAAGTTTGTGCAGGTGTTCTAAAAGGTACAAGTTAAAGATGTCGGGTTGCTCGAGGTTTGGTAAGTGACCTGCGCCGTCGATGATTTTCATTTGGCTATTTGGAATGCCATCGTGAATGACTTTCATAACGGCGTCGCTCATCAAGGCGTCTTCCGCGCCCGCAATGACAAGCGTTGGCACTGTGATAGACGCAAGAAGCGAGGTGGAATCTTCGCGCAACGCAAGGGCTTTGAGCGTTTCAGCAATCGAAGCAGGTGAGTGTTGACGAATGATAGATTCAACACGCTTGACAATGTCGGGGCGTGAGCGGTGAGAAGTTTCGCCAAGAAGTTTGGGAATCATTCGCGCAACGGCTTCTTCTTTGCCGTTCTTCAAAACAGCATCGATAAACTCGTATCGTGCTCTTCTGGCTTCAGGCGAATCGGCTTCGGCGCGCGTGGCGCAAAGCACAAGCGAGCGGACTTTTTCGGGATACTTTTTCCAAAAGGCGAAGGCTTTATATCCGCCCATTGAAATTCCAACTATCGTGGCTTGTGAAATCTCGAGCGAGCGCATCAAATCGCGAAGCGCGTCGGCGTAGTCGTTAAAAGTCCAATCTTGTTTGGGTGGGGAATCGTTGAAACCGAAAGCATTTGGTGCGAGCGCGGCGTAGCCGTTGTCGGCAAGCGCATCGAGTTGATTCAGCCACATCTCAGCGGAAAGCGGAAAGGCGTGAAGAAGGATAACAGGTTTTTCTCGCTTATCTAAATTTCTTGCGGCGTAAGTGAGCATGAACGGCGAATCGGTTGGTTAAGGATTGATAGAAGAATGGTTGGACGCCTTGTAGCATGTGTCATACAAGCGTTGCCAAGTCTAAGTTGAGCGTATCGCAGAACGACGGGTGGGTCGTTACTTCTCCTGTGTCCTTTTTATACTTGTGCCATTCGTTTTTCTTGTAATCATAAACGAATCCTTCGACGATGCCGTATTCCTCTGCTGTGATAAGCGAAATAATTTTTTTCATGTCGGCTTGCACCGTGCGAGTTCGTGTAACCTCGATAATCACGGGAACGGTGTCATGAACATGGTCGCAGAGCATAACATCGGGAACAGGGCTTGTTTTCGTTTCATCAAGCATTGTTTCAGGAAGCGGCTCGAGAGAGATTGTTTTGAGGTCGTAGTACATTCTGCCAAGGCGCGTCAAGAGTTTAGCAATCACGCTTTGGTGTTCCATTGGTGCGTTGATTCCTATTGCCTTGACTTCTTCGAGCGTAATCATATATCAGGAATCTTTGAAGAGATTCAATCAAAAAAATTACAAGCCATTGGTTTTACCTTTGCCTGATTTTTCGGCTTCGCGTAGCAAGGTATTGGCTTCGCGGATAAGGCGTTGCGCTTCGAGGCGTGCTTCGTCGATGATGTCGTCGGCGCGGCGTTTGGCTTCATTTTCTATGTCGGCGGGCGTCGCGCCTTCTTTGGGCGGAATGCTATTCGGAACGGGCATGTCGCCGAGCGGGAAATCAGGTTCAGGGTTCAAGCCCGCATTCAGCCCCTCGAACAATGCGCGGCGCGTGTCTTCACCTTTGCGCGGGGCAAAAAGAATGCCCATCACGGTGCCAATGCCCGCACCAAGGAGCGTTCCCCAAAATAGACCCTTGTAAAACTCATTCTTCTGCATACTGCTAAAAATGTTACTGTTGTGCTGATTTAACAGCGGCTTTGTAGCCTAATTCGCTAATGCCAGCAATCAACTTTTCCTCGCTGATTTTAGAGGCATCAAATTCAACTTCTGCGTCGCCATTTTCTTGGCTTACATTCACGGATTTTACGCCCTCAATCTTGGTTAATTTTGATTCAATCGATTTTTCGCAGCTGCTGCAAACCATTCCATCAATCTTAAAAGAAACTTTCACGACGGCAGGCTTTGGGGCTTCTTTTTTTTCAGAGCCGCAACCGATAAAGACGAAAAGCGCGAGAACAAAAGATAAAATCTTCATGTGTGAAATATATTTGAGTTGTGAAAAGTGATGAACGAAGTTACAAAAACTGAAACGAATCTTGCTTAAATTCCTCAACTGTTTCAAAAAGTAAAAACCAATCATGAAGCCGATTTACTACTTCTTGGGCGCAGGAATTTCAATCGCACTTTCAATTTACCTTTTCGTTTTTGCAACAAGCCCCAACCATGAACTTGCCGGAATCTTTGTTGGGCTTTGGGCACCGACCATTATCGGCATTGGCATTTACAATGAACTCATTAGTATTTACGAAGAAATCGTCTATCAGCGCAAACAGCGAGAAGGCAAAGACTAAAGAGATGGAACAAAGCAAAACTTTCACACTTCTTTTGATTGGACTCTTTGGTGGAGCGGGCTGTATTTCGCGCTACCTGATTTCAAGCGGGTTAAACGCATGGCTTGGAAAAGCCTTTCCCTACGGCACGCTTGCCGTCAACATCATTGGCTCGTTTATCATCGGAATTATTTTTGAAGTTGCCTTGCGCGGCAGTGTGATTTCTCCAACCTTGCGAATTGCACTCACAACGGGCTTCTTAGGCGGATTGACCACATTTTCCACATTCAGTTTTGAAACGGTCGAACTCTTGCTCAACGGAAAGTATTTCGTCGGCTTCTTAAACATTGCGCTCTCCCTCTTGGTTTGTTTCCTTGCGACTTATCTCGGCATTTCACTCGTCAGGCAACTGTAATCACTTCCAGCGAATTTCGTTTCGTTCAGATGTTGAAATCACTATCGGAATGTTCAACACATCATCTTGAAGATTGAACGTTGAGATTGAACGCTCATTGTGCGCGACGCTTGTTGCGCTTTTGACGAAGTGAATTTTAACATTCAAAAATCGCTCTTTCGGAAAGCCCTCAAACTTGCCCTGCATCGCTTCAATGGTTAAAGATTTTTCTTGTTCCGAGTATGAAAGCGTGGTTCTGCCAATGCCGTCGCTTAGGTAATCGTTGCTTCTGCCGTCGTCTTCAAGCAAGGTGAAAGACGAGAAACCATCGGGGTAGATGTCAAGTGTGAGCGTGTCGTTTGAGCCAAGTTCAATGCTTCGCGCATTACTTCTTGTTGGAAGAATCGCGCCTTTGCGAATAAAAATCGGAAGCCGTAAGAGCGGCGTTTGAACGCGAATCGTTTGATTGCCATCGTAAATTTCTTCGGAATAAAAATCAATCCACTTGCCTTCGGGAAGATGAACGAGCATCGTGGTTGCGCCTTGTTCCAAAACGGGCGCGATGAACAAATCGCGTCCAAGCAAGAATTGATGAGGGTTTTCGGGCGATGATGAAATCATTTGCGTGCTGTTCAAACGTGCGTTCAAGGCGAGGGTATAGCGATAAGGAAAAAGTCGAAGGCGCAGTGCGGTGTAAAACTTGAAATTTTCTTGTGCTTCTTTTGAGAAGAGATAGGGGTGATTTTTTCTCGGATTTTTCGCGGTTGAAAACACGGTCATTATCGGACTGAACGAGGCGAATTGAATCCAACGAATGTAGAGTTCATCCCATTGTGCAAGTGTATCGGTTGTGCCGAAGAAGTCGTAGCCGCCTGCGTCGTGCGCCAAAAAGGGAATTGCGTAGGTTGAGCGATGTGGGTTTGCAACCATCTCGATGTTTTCTTTATAGCCGCCCATGGCGTATTGTGAAAAGTCGGGGAAGTCGGGTTGTGTCCAAGCAATTTTTGCGTCGCCCGTCCACTTGGTCGGATATTTTTTGAAGTCGGGATTGTCGGAATGCATGAGGTGTGAGAGAATGAAGCCGCGCCCGTTGGTTTCTTTTCCCAGTTCCGCTGTTGCTTCAAAGTTGGCTTTGAGATAAGGCACGTCGGCTTCGCGGTCGAGTTTGAGAAAGTCCAATCCTTTATCAAAGAACGGTTTGAGTTTTTCTTTCCAAAGTCGGGCGGCGTCAGGATTGGCGAAGTCAATATCGCCAGTGAGCGAATTTCCATCTTTGTTGTGCCATCGGTCTTTGTTGAGATAAACGCTCTTGAAAAAGCCGCGTGATTCGAAGTCGCTGAACGCTGATTCGTTGCCGTCCTTCAAAATGGTGTTCCAAACCCAAATGCCTGCTTTCACATTGAGCGATTCAAATTTCTTCCACATCGATTCAACATTCGGAAATGCGAGCGTATCGCCGATGAAATCCAAATAGCCTTTCGGTCCTTTGCCTTTGGTTTGATAATCCCAAAACCATGAATCAATCCAATAGGCGTCAATCGGATAGCCTTCGTCAATTAAGCGTTGAACGGTTGCTTCTGATTCAGATTGATTGGTGTAGCCGCCGTATAGCACGCCGAATGCCCAATGTGGCGGAATCACGAGCGAACTGTCGAAGCCCGTCTTGATTGGCGTTGCGGCGCGAGATGAAGTTTCTGAAAAGCCCATGCCGCTTGGCGCAGTAAATCCATTGCGAATGAGCATGAGTTTATCAATCAAAAGCCCTTGCTGCTGGGATGTTTGGAGTGAGAGGCGGTGTTTGCCAAGTCGGGAAATCGGAAGCGGGCGAGTGGCTTTTTGCCAGATGAGCGAGAACTGTTCGCCGAAGTCAAGTTCAGTAGTTTGATTGGCGATACGGAGAGAGGCTTTGCGCGAAGCCGGCTTTTCGGCGCGACCTAAAATCCACACGTCGTAATTGCCCGCTTGTGAAAATTCAATTTCAACATCAAAGGCACTGTAAGATGAATCGCTTTTCAAGCCTTCGCCTGTGTATTGACGTTTGAGCGAAAAGCCTTGTCGCGATGGGATAGATTCGGCTTCAATCGAGACAATGCCTTGCACCTCGTAGTGGGATTGGGCGCGAAGAAAGCCCATTTGAAAGACAACAAAGAGCAAACTGAAAAGAGAGTATCTCATTGCTTTGGTTGAGTAAAAAGGTGTAATCGGCGAAGCATGCGTGCTAAACTTTCAGATGCGTTTGAGGCTTCTTCCACATTCCAAGTGTTGAAGATGAACTGTGAGAGCATATCATTATAGCCCGCGCCTCTGACAGCCTTGCCGAAATGTAGCATTTCGTCTCGGATACGCCTTTGTCGCGAGTGTGAAACGAGATTGAGCAGGAGTTCCTTTGGATTTGGAACGCTTTCAGGATTGGGAGGAATACGTGTATGAGAGATGTGAAAAAAGCGAGCGAAATTCTTTCTATCCGCCATAAGCCATGACTCGGCTTCGTGCACAGCAATGCGGAAGATAAAGTTTGGATTTGTCTCAAAGTTTATCCATTCATTAAGCAGTTGTTTAGGGCAATGATATTGGTCTAAATCGGTCAGAATGAGATAAGGCGTGAATTTTGAAGCATCGTTAAACGAACGCAGTTTGCTCCTGATATAAGAATTGCCTTTCAATCCATAGATGGCACTGACTTCAAAAGGAAAATTTTGAGCGTCAATAATTTTCAGCAAGATGTTTCGTTGAACTTCGTCTTCAACGACTAAATTGATGAACGTTGGGGACATCAGTCAAATTGAAGTGAAAATTGATGAATTGATTTTGGTGCAGTTTTTGGAACAACGGCTTCGGCGATAGACATGCCGCCCTTCAACAGAGCAAGAATTTCTTCATCATCAGCGGGATTTTTTACAACAGTTCCTTCATCACTGGGCAGGAGCATCAAAACTTCTTCCGGTGAAATTCCCTTATTGGACAAGAGGTCAAAACTATTTGTGGTCAGAATGACTTGCCTTTTGATACCGCCTTTTTTGGTTTGGAGGCGATGAATAATATCAGCGAGTTCTGTAACAATCGCAGAGTGAAGCGATAGTTCAGGCTCTTCCAAAAGGAGTGGTTTGTTTCCATCTTGCATCGCCCATAGAAATCCAATCAGCCTCAGTGTTCCGTCTGAAAATTGATTTTCTAATTGCTTCGCGTCTACGGCTCGCCAGTGCTTGTAGCGTGCTTGAAGATGCGGAATCCCGTCTTCGTCTTTAACCAATTCTAATTGACTAAACTGAGGAACAGCAAGTTTCAACGCTTTTTCAATGCGCTTTAAGAACGAACTTTGAGTTTTTTTGTTCGCGCGATTTATCCGCTCAATCAAATTCCGACCGTAAAAATCAGCAGTATTGCTCAAGTGAGTGAAAGACTTTGAATCGCGCATCAATTGAGGAACGACATGCAAATACTGAATTCCCTCAAAGAACTCCGCTACTTCTCTGAATGCGGCGTTGGCGTTGGGTTGCTCCAACCATGTGTATTCTAAAAGTTTTTCATCTATTGAGTTTCCATTTTTTCTATCATCGTTGGGTCTGTTGCAGAGCAACTTACCGTGCTTGTCATGGACTCGCTCATATTTCAATTTGGCACGTGCATCGACAATTCCGCCGCCTGTTTGCGAAAATCCAATTTCGTATTTCCATTCAACTTGATGAGTCAAATCGTTGGAGAGATGAACTTCAATTTTGATGTCGGATTGAGTTCGTGCGGAGAGACAACGGATTTTTGAGACGCCGCCGCGATTTTTATTAACCGCTTGTTGCAATCCGCCGCCTGTTGTGGCTAAATCTCTCAGAAACCGAAACACATCAAGGAGATTAGATTTTCCCGATGCGTTTGGTCCAACGATAAAAACACGCGGATTTAACGAGGCTTCAACGCTTCTGAAATTGCGCCAGTTTTCTAAAACTAATTTGGAGATATACATATCGAGACAATCTTGGTCAGATGTAATGCGTTCAAAGATGAGCGTCAAACTTCTTTTTTCAAAAGGTGCGGGCGTTCTTTCTCGAGTTTCAAGAGCAGTTCGCCGAAGAGCGTATTTGCCCACGCAAACCAAGCGCGCGTGAAGCGTTTGGCGTCGTCTTTGTGAAAGGCTTCGTGCATGAAACCTGTGCCCGCGTGCGTTGTTTTGAGAATGCGCAGTTGTTTCAAAATTTCCTCGTCGCGTGTTGAGGTGAGCGCAACAGCAATGACGCCCAAGTGCCAAATCATTTCCCAACCAGCGTGCGGTCCGCCGTAGCCTTCACCCGCGTCGCCTTTGAAGTAATACATGTGGTCGTCGGATAAAATAAACTTGCGCGTGTTTTGATAGACTTCATCATCAATCGGAACGCAGCCGAGATAGGGAAGCGACATGAGCGAGGGCAAATTGCCGTCGTCCATAAAATATCGGTTACCGAATCCGTCCGTTTCAAAGGCGTAGCAGTAGCCATACTTCAAATGAAAGGCTCTGCCATGCTCGTAAAGGAGCGGCTCGAGTTCATCGGCGAACGCTCGACACGAAGTTGCAAAGGCTTTATCGCGCAATTCCACAGAGACCATTTCGGCAAGTTGGCGAAGCGAGACAACCGCAAAGAAGTTTGAGGGAATCAAGAAAGGAAACAAACAAGCATCGTCGGAAGGGCGGAAAGCAGAGTGAATTAAGCCGACTTTTTTTGTAGGAAGTCCAAGCCCATCGTTGGCGATGAAGTCGCCATACCACGCGGCAAATTCGCGTTTGAAGCGATATGAGCCGTCGTCGTGCAAGCGTTGCTGTTCGCGGAAGATGTCGTAAATGCGTTTCATTGCCGCCTGCCAATCTTTATCCATAAACGACGCATCGCCTGTAGTTTTCCAATAGAGATAGGCGAGGCGAATGGCGTAGCAAAGCGAATCGATTTCCCATTTGCGCTCGTGCAGTTCGTTGCGCATGGCGGTTTTATCTTGATGCCAGCGCGATTGTTCTTTGTTGTCGTAATTAAAGGCGTTGGCGTAAGGGTCAATCAAGATGCAGTTGGTTTGGCGATTGATGACGCCGAGAATGAGGCTCTGCAAGGCGCGGTCGTTTTTGCAAAGCGGAATGTAGGGCGTTACTTGTGCGCTCGAGTCGCGAAGCCACATCGCGGGAATATCGCCTGTAATGACGAAGGTATCGATCTTGCCGTTTAGCTTGCCGTGATGCTCAATCGTGGTGTCGAGCGTATTGGGAAAACAGTTCTCAAAAAGCCAAGCCAATTCTTTATCGGCAATCGTTTTTTTCATGCGCTCGATGGTGGCATCAACGGAATCGCTCGTAAATTTGCGCTTATTTCGTTCGGGGCGATTGCTCTTAAATTCTTCCGAAAAGGCTTCTGAAAATTTGAAAGTGTTAATTCCAAGAGCAAACCCTGTCAAGGCAAGCGAAGTGGTTTTGAGAACATCACGGCGAGATAGCATCGTTTGGATAGAAATTGGAAAAATGTTGATTGAATCGGTTAAAACGCAAAATAAAGTCTTTTCAATACATGACAACGCTTTATGAACAACTCGGCGGCGAAGCAAAAGTGCGTCAGCTCGTCGACACGTTCTACGACATCATGGACGCCGACCCACGCGCCAAGAAAATCCGAGACCTTCACCCCAAAGATTTACGTGTTTCTCGCGAAAAACTCTTTATGTTCCTTTCAGGCTGGCTTGGCGGAGAGCCGCTCTATATCAAGAAATACGGACACCCGCGTTTGCGAGCGCGACATTTGCCGTTCCCGATTGGCGAAGAAGAACGCGACCAATGGATGCTCTGCATGAAGGAAGCCATGATAAAAATCAATCTGTCAGAGGAACTTCGCCTAACGCTCGAGCAAGCCTTTTTCAGAACTGCAGATTTTATGCGAAATAAAGACGGTTAAATAAGGTCGCTTAAACAGCAACGCAAAAACCTTAATCAAGAGGAATGCTGAAGCAAAAGCCAAAACCGACTGCTGAACTGAATGCGAGAATTGCGCAGGCAATCGCGCGAATGCAGGAAGACATGCAAATCGCGCTGAATCTGATGCAAGAAGCACGCAAGCAAGCACTTGCCGAAAACGATGAATCCACCTTGATATGGTGCGATTGGATTGAAGGTTTTGCCGCCTACTTCCGCGCCGACTATTCAGCAACGCTCAATGCCGCTCGCCGAACCCAACAGCAGTTTGAAGCCATCAACGATAAATTAGGGCTGTGCGCCGCACTTCGCCTCGAAGGCATGACGCTTTGTAATCAAGGGCGTTATGCGCAAGCGATGGAGAAACTCTCGCAAAGCATTCAAATCGCGCAATCCATCAATCACCCAAAAAGCATTGCCGACGCAATGATGCACCTTGCGATTGTGCAAGAAAATTTGGGCAAGAAAGACGAGGCGGCGGCGGCATACTTCAAATGTTTTGCGATTTATGAAAATCTGCGCGATAAGCGCGGATATGCTCGCGTCGCCAATAATCTTGCCGCGATTTACTTCAACATCGGCGAGTATCGCAACGCGCTTGAATACCTCTTTGAAAGTCTAAACGCATCGGAAGATTTAGGGCTGAGACACAGCCAAGCCGCTTCGCTGGCAAATATCGGAACGGTCTACGGCGCGATGGGTGAGCACGCAACCGCACTGGCTTACGAACTCGAAGGGCTTTCCATTTACGAAACCATCGGCGACAAGCGCAACATTTCCGTTTGTCTGAACAACGTCGGGAATCGCTATCGCACGCTCGGCGATTACGCAAACGCGATTCGCTATCACCGAAAAAGCTTATCCGTTGCAGAAACCATCGGCTATCAAAAAGAACATGCACAAGCCGCATGGAACTTGGGCATTGACTATGCCTCAATGAAAGACAATGCTTCCGCTGAACCTTACTTTCAAACCGCGCTTGCGATTGCTGAGCAAATCGGAAATAAAATTCTTACCGTCGAGATTCAAACTGGACTTGCAAACATTCTGGCGTCCAAAGGCGAATTAACCAATGCTTTAATCGTGCTTGAAAAAGCCGACGCGCTTGCCAAAGAATTAGGCTCAAAGAAAAATCAACTCGCAATCTTAACCGAATTCAAGCGCATTTATGAGCAGTTAGGAGAAACCGAAAAAAGCAATGCGTTCAAAGAGCAGGAGCACAAACTTAAAGAAGAAATCTTCGGCGAAGACGAAAAGCGAAAAACCAAAGCCGTGATTGAAAAATATGAACTTGAAAAAGCCCGACGCGACGCGGAAAAATATGGAATTCCAACAAGTGAACTCACTTCTTTTCAAGAAGCAATTCGCGTAAGCGTTGAGCAAAAATTCAAAACGAGCGACCTGCAACAAACACCAGCAGAGAAACCTATCCTCATTCGAACCTTCGGCAAATTTGAAGTAACGCTCAACGGGCGCAAACTCTCAAAAGAAGATTGGCAACGCAAAAAGGTGCGCGACGTGTTTAAGTATTTGCTCATTCATTACCAAAAAGCCGTAACAACGGAAGAACTCGCCGAGCAACTTTGGCAAAGCAATCCACGAGAAATTGCAACTGCACTCAAAACAACCATCTCTCATCTTCGAAAAGCCTTAGAGCCAACGCTTTCTGCCTATCAACCCTCGCGATACCTCACCAACCGAGACCATGCCTACGTGCTCGACTTCGCAGAAGAAGCGAACATTGATTTCATTGAGTTTAAGTCGCTCCTAAATGCGGCGAAAAGAGAAAGCGGCAAAGCAAAAGAGAAAAAATTAGAGCAAGCCGTTCAGATGTATCAAGGCTATTTTCTTAGTGAAGACGCATTCGAAGATTGGGCGGCATTTGAGCGCGAATCGCTAAATGAAAAATTTTTCTCTGCCGCAATAGAGTTGGGAGCGATGTATCAAAAAGAGGAAAGGTATCAAGAGGCGATTTCAATCGGTCGGCGGATATTGGAAATAGATAGAATCTACGAGCCTGTTTATGACCAACTGTTTCAACTCTTTGTCAAAACAAATCAAACAGCCGAGCTCAAAAAACTTTACGATGAGTGCAAAGTCGCCTTCAGCAAAGAACTCAACATTGACCCGCCACAGCGATTCAAGCAATACCTTCGTTAAGATGCTTCACCATTTGAACGCAAATTTTCAGAACGCAAATTTTCTTTGACGGCTTCGGCATTGCGCTTCAAGCGGCGCAGTCCTGTTCTGAATACAGGCGTTTCGCCAAAGACGCGCTGAAAGGAAGATTTTGTGAAGTCTAAAATATCGTCAGCAGAAAGGCGTTGAACATCGGGTTTAGGGTGAAATTCAGGAATGGCAGTTGGCTTTGAAAAGCGGTTCCAAGGGCAGACGTCTTGACAAATATCGCACCCAAAAAGCCATTCGCCGAGCATGGATTTTTCTTCGTCGGTGAAGTTGCGTTTGAGTTCGATGGTCAGGTAGGAAATGCACTTGCGGGCGTCGACTTGACCGTCGTGCGTGATGGCGTGTGTTGGGCAAAGGTCAATGCAAGCGGTGCAAGTGCCGCAGTAGTTTTGAAGGTAGGGCGCGTCGTAATCGAGGTCGCAGTCGAGCAGTAAATTTCCGATGAAAAAAAACGAGCCGAGCCGTCGAGAAATGAGGTTCGTATGTTTGCCAATCCAGCCCAAGCCTGAACGCTGTGCAAGGACTTTATCCATTGTCGGAGCGGAGTCGACAAAGGCGCGTCCATTCACATTCCCGACCAAGTCGCAGACAAACGAGAAGAGGGTTTGCAATTTTGATTTGACAACGATGTGATAGTCTTTGCTTTGTGCGTAGATAGAAATTTTGCCATTGGTGGAATGAGAGAGTTGAGAAGGAAAGTAATTCGCAAGCACGGAAACAACGGATTTGGCTTCGGGCATGAGAACTTTGGGATTGGTGCGCTTTTCAAAATTTTCTTCCATATAGCGCATTTCGCCGTGCATGCCGCGCGCGAGCCACTGCTCTAATTTTCGTGCTTCATCGGAAAGGGCTTCGGCGCGTGAAATGCCGACGGCGGAAAATCCCAATTCAAGCGCGCGCGCTTTTATCCGATGAGAACAGTCTCGCAGTGAAAGCGTCATAGAAAA
>CALGMC010000100.1 GCA_937959145.1 uncultured Chlorobiales bacterium | reverse complement strand
CAGGGATTTGAATTGCACTTGCCGCTCCTGCATCTTCTCGATTTTCAATCATTCCGCCCTCAACTGCTTGCGCATTTTTTATCTTGCAAGAAATTTGACGCTTATTGCAGGCTCGCTTTATTTGGCGACGCTTCAATAGGGTTGCTTCACTAAGTTTCAAACTTGCCATGCTCACGGTTCGGCGCAGTTTGCTCTACACGGCTTGGTTTCGCTGGTATTCACGGCGCGCCTTCAAAAAGCATTTTGATAAAGTTCGCGTCAAAGGTGCTCGAAACCTCTCGAACATGAACCTTCAAATACCCATCATTTTTTATCTCAACCACGCCTATTGGTGGGACGGCTTCTGGTCGCAACTCTTGACCGAAACTTACTTCAACCAAAATCTTTACATCATCATCGAGTATAAACAACTCGCGCGCTATCAATTTTTCACGCGGCTTGGGGCGTTCTCGATTGTGCGTGAAAATCCGCGCGAAGCCATTAAAACCATTCAGTATGCAACGGAAAAACTCACCGAACTTTCCGATAAGCAAAACGCGCTTTGGATTTTTCCGCAAGGTGTGATTGAGCACATCGATAAACGCCCAATAAAGTTTTTTTCAGGAGCGGCGAAAATCGCGGAACAAGTTTTAGAACGCACCCCGTCGGTGTATCTTTGCTCAGCGGTTACGCGCATTGATTATGTTGAAGAGCAAAAGCCTGAACTTTTCATCTCGTTTCACACGCCACGCATTTTGACGAAAGAAACTTTCCCGAATCCGAAACATCTGACCAAAGACATGGAAGCCGAAACCGAATCTCATTTAGATGTTTTGAAATCGCATATTGTTAATCGTGATTTTAACGACTTTGAAATCCTTCTTGAAGGAAACCTGTCGGTCAATCGCTGGTTTGATTCGCTTAAATCTACTTTTGGAATTTCAACCGACTCGCGTTCATGAAAACCAAACTTCGCGTCGCTCAAATCGGCGGCGTTCTCGCCAACTTTGACGAAAATCTCCAACAACATCTTTCACAAGTTGAAGCGGCGATTCGCGATGGCATTGAGTTCATCGTCTTTCCTGAACTCTCACTTTCGGGCTACAATGTTCAAGATGCGGCGCAAGACATTGCCTTGCCGATTACGGATAAACGCTTTGAGCCACTTTGCGCGCTTTCCAAGCACATCTCGATTCTTTGCGGCGGCATTGAACTTTCTGACGACTTCGGCGTCTATAACGCGGCGTTCTTTTTTGAAGATGGAGAGGCGAAAGTGGTTCATCGCAAAGTCTTTCTGCCTACCTACGGCATGTTCGAGGAACTGCGTTACTTTTCGGCAGGGCAACGCATTGCGCCGTTTCACTCGCGGCGGCTCGGCACGCTGGGGGTCGCCATTTGCGAAGATAATTGGCACGTCACGCTTCCCTATCTGCTCGCGATGCAAGGCACGAAAGTGCTTTTCTCGCTCATTGCAAGTCCGCTTCGCATTGATATTGAAACGGGCGAATTAAGCATCGCGAAGACGTGGGAAATGATGACTCGAACATACTCCAATCTGTTCAGCATTTATGTGGTGATGGCGAATCGCGTTGGAAATGAAGACGGGCTTTCGTATTGGGGCGGCTCGGAAATTATTTCGCCGAGCGGACATTTGATAGCCAAAGCAAAAACATTTGAACCAGATTCGATTGACGCCATCATTGACCTTCAAGAAGTCAAACGCGCACGCTTGCGCTCGTCGCATTTTCTCGACGAAGATTTGAGGCTCTTTGCCTCTGAACTCACTCGCATCATGAACGCGCAACACAAATGATTCTCGGAAAAAAACTCGTCGTCGTGCTTCCTGCTTACAACGCCGAAAAAACATTGGCGCAGACCTATTCAGAAATTCCGTTTGAGATTGTCGACGATGTCGTGCTCGTCGATGACGCCAGCCGCGATGAAACCGTTTTGCTCGCAAAAAAACTCGGCATTCGCCATGTCATTCGGCATGAGAGAAACAAAGGCTACGGCGGCAATCAAAAAACTTGCTACGATACCGCGCTCTCACTCGGCGCGGACATCGTCGTGATGCTTCACCCCGATTATCAATACACGCCGAAACTTTTGACCGCAATGGCAAGCATCATCGCCAACGGCGTTTATCCGTGCGTGCTTGGCTCACGCATTTTGGGCGGCGGCGCACGCAAAGGCGGTATGCCGCTCTACAAATACATTGCCAATCGCTTTTTAACCCTCGCACAAAATCTTTTGATGGGACAAAAACTCTCCGAATATCACACAGGCTATCGCGCTTTTTCCCGCCAAGTGTTGGAAACGGTTGATTATCACGCCAACTCCGACGATTTTATTTTCGACAACGAAATGCTCGCACAGATTTTTTATGCAGGATTTGAAATTGCCGAAATCACTTGTCCGACCAAGTATTTTGAGGAAGCCTCTTCTATCAATTTCACGCGAAGTTCAATTTATGGGCTTGGCGTCTTGCGCGTCTCAATTCAATACGCCTTGCAGAAATTGGGGCTGGGGAAGTTCAAGATTTTTCGCAAGAAGCCTCTCGCAAAGTGAATAAACCATCAAGCACAGATTTAGATGAAGGGAACATGCTTAAATAGAGAGGGCGGATTTAGAACCCGCCCCGTTGTTAGTTATCTGTTGCCATCACGTCGTCTTGACCTGCGGTTCGGACTGTATCGGGAACGCGCTTGCCGCCTGTTACGGTCGTCTTTTTGACCGTCGTTTTCGGCTTTTCTAACACCGTTCCCATATCGGTATCGCGCACATTGTCGCTCCCAGCAGTGCGCACCGTATCAGGCATTTTGCGCACTTCAGTTCGATTTTGTTCGTTTGCCATTTTCTTCCTTTCAAAGTTTTGACCACATACTTCAGTCGGTTTTCAAAGTTACTTCTAATCTCTATCAACGAAACGCAACAGGCAAACGTTTATTTGAGCAACATCATCTTCTTCGTTTGCACAAATCGCTCAATGCTTGTGCTTGCTTCCAACCGATAAAAATACACGCCTGATGAAAGGGCGTGTTGAGCCGCATTGAACGAATAAGCATGTGTTCCCGACATCTGTTTTTCATCAAGGAGCGTTGCGATTTTTCTGCCTAAAATGTCAAAGAGATCGAGCCGCACTTGGCTTGCACTTGGAAGCGTGTAAGTGATAACAGTTGTTGGATTGAAGGGATTCGGATAATTCTGCGCAAGGGAAAAGTCGATAGGCTTCGCCGTTTGTTGCGATGCTGTGAGCGATGGTTGAATGGTGAATTTCCATGCACCGCCTTGTTCAGCCGTAAGCGGTTTCGTGAGGCGTTTGTTGCTGTTTGACGTTGCGACGATGTAATAAAAAATCGTTTGCGATGTATTGCGCGCGGTTGGCGATGCAATTTCGGCTCGGAACGAATCTGCACCGATGGCTTGCATTGGCACCATTTGAAAGCCTTGTGCGGTATCGGTTGTCCAAAAGAGTTCTGCACGGGCAATGCCACTTCGCGATGTGATTTTTGCAACCACTTGGCGCGAGGCGGTGTCGGGCGAATCGAGCAAGCGTTTATGCGCAATGACGATTGGCTCATCGTCCGCAATTTCTTTCGTGATGCAGTGAATCGCACCTGACTGCGGAATAATTTGATTGCAGTTAATTCCCACAATCGTGTAGCCGGGCATCGCGTTGCGATAAATGCGCAGTGCGGTTGTGTCGAAGCGTTCTTCGTAGGTCGGCACAATCACGGTTTTGTTGATGATGAGCGAATTGGTGTAGGTGCGATAGTATCCGCCTTGACTTGGATAGCGTCCGAATTGGTCGGGCGGCATCGGGATACGCACCACGCGATACGGACGGTTGTAACACGTTTGAAAATTGCTCAACACATATTGCAAGTTGGCTTCAATTTGCGGACCATCAGAGACGCCTTGCGGATATTCGCCAACCAACAATGTTTCTTCATCGAGCAACTTCATGTGCATATCGATGTGGTGAATGCCATCATAAGGCAGGTTTTGCATTTTGATATATCGCGCAATGCCCATGAAGCGGCGCATGAGCGAATCAATTTGCGCTTCAGTTTTCGTTGGATTTTCATCGAGCACAAGGCGCGACGAAAAGCCTGTTCCGAATCCGTCGGTCATGAAGTTTCCGCCAGTATGCACCAAGTTGTTTGGTGGTGTGGTCATTTGAAAGAGCGGCACTTGCAGTGCTGTTGCCATAGCAACGGGAATGAGGTCGTCGTTGGGGCGTGGTCGGTTGTAAATCCAATCAATGAAGTGAAGCGTATCGACGCCGTTGGAATAAACCGACCATGGTCCATAATCTCTGCACCAGATTGAGTTTGACGGCGCAACGATGAAGACCAAGTTTTCAAGCGTTCCGCCGCCTTGCACAATCGTGTTTTTGATGTTGGTTGTATCGCTTGCATTAGCAACAATATAAACCTTGCCTTCTTTTTGTGCGGCAACCACAATTTGCCCAAGAATCGTTGGGAAACTGCGCCAAGTGATGAGCACGCCTTTGCACGATTCCCATTCTGCGGCAGTGCGCATGGACGAAGTTGGCACGCTTGCGATGGCGTCTGCCGAAACGGGCGGCTTGTAGAAGCGCATCATCTCGCGCTCTGCGGGCGTCATGAAGTGAGGCAGTTCGGTCGTGTCAGGCTCTTGTGCCAATGCACTAAGCGGCAAGAGCACTACACAGAGAAGTAGTTTCGTGATGGTTTTCATATCCTGTTACATCGTTTTCGTTACATCGGAAGCATGGCGAATTGTGCGCTCGCGCAAAGTCGCCTTTTTTTTCATCTTGATATTGAGCACTTCGACGAGAAGCGAAAAAGCAATCGCAAAATACATGTAGCCCTTCGGCACATGCACATCGAAGGCTTCGGCAACGAGCAACACGCCAATGAGGAGCAAGAGCGCAAGCCCGAGCATTTTCGTGGTTGGGTGCTCGTGAATGAAATCGCCGACAGGCTTTGCGAACACAAGCATCACGCCCGTCGAGACGATAATCGCGATTGCCATTACCAAAATTTCTTTCGATAAGCCAATCGCCGTAATAATCGAGTCAATCGAGAAGATGAAACTGAGCGCGATAGATTGCAAAATGACCATTGCAAAACTTGATGCGACCTTCGCACCTCCTTCTTCGGCGTCGCCTTCAATTTTCGAGTGAATTTCCGTAACGGCTTTATACATCAAGAAGAGTCCGCCACCGAGCATAATTAAATCCTTGCCGCTAATGCCTTGTGCAAACACGCTAAAGAGCGGTGCTTCCAATGTGAGAATCCAATTGATGGCGGCTAAAAATCCCAAGCGCAAAATTAGCGCGGCAGTTAAACTCATCACGCGCGCCTTTGGCTGTGCTTCCGATGGAAGTTTGGAGACGAGAATCGAGATGAAAATAATGTTGTCAATTCCTAACACGATTTCAAGCACCGTCAGGCTGAGCAAACTTGCAAGATTATCGGGTTGCAGTAGCGTTTCTATCATTTGAGATTATCGGTTTGATTGGTTTTGTTGCGCCAAAGAAGCGACGAATCGCCGTAACTCAAAAATCGATAGCCGTTATCGAGCGCGCTTTGATAGACCTTGCGCCAAAAATCGTTTCCCAAAAATGCCGCCACAAGCAAAATCAGCGTGCTTTTGGGTTGATGAAAATTTGTAATCAAGGCGTCGACGACTTTGAACATATAACTTGGTACAATCATCAATTCGGTTTCGCCTTGCAGTTGCTCTAAGCCTTTTTCGTTTGCCCATTTGAGCAACTTGCCGAAGGCTTCTTGACGCGAAGGTAACTTTATTTCGGCGGATAGTCGATAGGCTTCCCATTGCGAAACCCATATATCGTTTCGGGAGAGAGCGTCTTGTTCATTTGCACAAAGTTTCGCGCCGAACCAGTAGAGCGATTCGAGCGTGCGCATGGAAGTTGTGCCAACGGCAACGACACATGGTTTCGGCGATGTGGCTTGCTCTATCAAGCGTTCAAGCGTAGAAAGCGAAACAGCGATTCGTTCGGTGTGCATCTGGTGCTCGGCAACGCTGGGGCTTTCAATCGGTTTGAAGGTGCCAAGTCCGACATGGAGCGTGAGGTCGGCAATTTCAATTTGCTTGTGAGTTAATTGTTGGAATGTGCGTTCCGTGAAGTGAAGTCCTGCCGTTGGTGCGGCAACCGAGCCTTGCGACATGGCATAAACGGTTTGATAGCGGAAACGGTCTTCTTGTTCGGCTTCGCGCTTCAAATAAGGCGGAATGGGGATTTTGCCAATCGTTTCAAGCACGTCGGCGAAGGATTGATTGCTACTCCAAGTGAAATCGACAACGGCTTCGGCGTCGACTTTATCAATGACGGTT
>CALGMC010000099.1 GCA_937959145.1 uncultured Chlorobiales bacterium | reverse complement strand
ATCGTGTTTCTCTTTGCCTTGATTGGCTCAATTATCGGGCTGAAATTAGTTTCAAAAGAGGCTTGAAATGTGCGGTCTAAATTTTCAAGAAAACGGAATCGCCGTATATTTGCCGCTCTCGAAATTTTAACAGCAAACTATGTTTGATAAACTCGACGCGCTCTCGGCGCGATATGCGGAGATTGAACGGCAACTTTCCGATGCCGATGTGATAAGCAATCAAGAAAAGTTTCGCGCGCTCAATAAGGAATACAGCCAACTTGCGCCGATTATCAAAAAGTATCAAGAATATAAACGCGCCAAAGATGACCTCGCGCAAAGTCGCGACCTGCTCGCCAATGAGCGCGACCCTGAGCTCAAAGCTCTCGCACAAGAAGAATTTAACGACCTTATCGCGCGCGTTCCAAAATTAGAAGAAGAACTCAAAGTCTTGCTTCTCCCAAAAGATGAAGCCGATTCGCGCAACGCTATCGTGGAAATTCGCGCAGGCACAGGCGGCGACGAAGCCTCGCTGTTCGTATTAGATTTGTTCCGAATGTATCAACGCTATGCCGAACGCAACGGATGGAAATGCTCCGTTTTGGACTACACCGACGCAGGCGGAATGGGCGGTTACAAAGAAATTATATTTGAACTCAGCGGCGAAGGCGTCTATGGCGCAATGAAATACGAAAGCGGCGTGCATCGCGTTCAACGTGTGCCCGAAACCGAAACGCAAGGTCGTATCCACACATCGGCAGCCAGCGTTGCCGTTTTGCCCGAAGCCGAAGAAGTCGACATCGAGATTCGGCGTGAAGATTTGCAAATTGATACTTACCGTAGCGGCGGCAAAGGCGGACAAAATGTGAACAAAGTTGAAACTGCCGTTCGCATCACGCACTTGCCGACGGGCGTCGTGGTTGCCTGTCAAGAAGAACGCTCGCAACTGCAAAACCGTGAACGCGCCATGAAAATGCTCCGCGCCAAACTCTACGACGCCAAGCGCGAACAACTCGAAAAAGAACGCGCCGACTTGCGCCGCTCTATGGTTTCCACTGGCGACCGTAGCGCGAAAATTCGAACCTACAACTTTCCGCAGTCGCGCATCACCGACCATCGCATTAACTTCACCACGCACAACCTTGCACAAGTCTTGGACGGCGATTTAAGCGAACTCACCGAAGCCCTCAAACTTTACGACCAAACCGAACGCCTCAAAGCCCAAGCCGAACAAGTGTCATCATCATAACACATGAGAACACATGTTGCGCCCTCATTTGAGTGCTCCAACTCGTCTCAATCCGATTTCTCTTTCGTATTTTTATGCACTGTTAATTCACACAACTTTCAATCACACATGAAGAAACGTCTTTTCACGCCCGGACCGACGCCCGTTCCTGAGCCTGTCATGCTCCGAATGGCGCAACCGATGATTCACCACCGCAACCCCGAGTTCATGGAAATCCTAACGCGCGTGCATGAAAACCTCAAATATCTTTTTCAAACCAAACAGCCGGTTTTAGTGCTGACTTGCTCAGGCACGGGCGGCGTTGAAGCCACCATGGTCTCGATGTTTTCGCCGGGCGATAAAATTATTGCCGTCAATGGCGGAAAGTTCGGTGAGCGTTGGGTCGATATGGCGCGCAAATACACCGGCAACTGCATTGAACTCAAAGTCGAATGGGGAACAAGCATTCAACCGGAAGACATCGCTCTGGCACTCAAACAGCACCCCGATACAAAAGGCGTCTACTTCACGCACAGCGAAACATCAACCGGCACGGCAACCGACGTGCGCGCGATGGCAAAAGCCATTCGCGAACATAGCGACGCGCTGATTTGCGTTGATGGCATTACCGCTGTCGGTGCACACGAACTCCGCTTCGACGAATGGGGAATCGATGCATGCGTAACAGGCTCACAAAAAGGCTTAATGATGCCGCCCGGACTTGCGCTCGTCGCCCTCTCTGAACGCGCTATCAAAGCCATTGAAACAGCGAAATTGCCAAGCTACTATCTCTCGCTCAAAAAAGCATTGAAATCTTACAAAGACAACGATACGCCCTTTACGCCCGCCGTTTCGCTCATCATCGGACTTGATGAATCGCTTCAAATGATTAAAGCCGAAGGCATTGAAAACATCTGGAAACGGCATCAACGGCTCTCGGCGGCGTGCCGAACAGGGTGCGAAGCCTTGGGCATGAGGCTCTTTTCAAATTCGCCATCGTTTGCTGTAACGCCTGTGTGGCTTCCCGAAGGTGTCGACTGGAAATCGTTCAACAAGGTTCTGAAGTTGGAAAATGGCATTACGGTAGCGGCAGGACAAGACGCCTACGCGGGAAAAATTTTCCGCATTTCACATCTCGGCTTTTATGATGAATTAGATATGCTGACCGTGATTGGCGCATTAGAAATGACGCTCAAAAAAATCAATCACCCGTTTGAAGTCGGCAGTGGCGTTTCCGCTGTGATGAAAGCCTTTCTCGAAGAATCGGTTGCTGTTTGAGGCGTTGATTCGCATGTGAAACTAATGAGTGGTGAGTCGTGAGTAGTGAAGAATTGGTTGCTTCTCATTCATCATTACTCATTGCTCATTAGTTCGTTATTCCGAGCGCAAGTGAGGAATCCATGTCCCATTTGGACGATTTTAATTCTTTGCGTAACTAAACAGCGCGACTTCCAACAAAGCCTTAACACAAACTGCTCTGACAATGAAGAAGTATTTCAGTTTTCTTGTCGCCCTTCTCTCTACAACGCTTGCCGCACAGCCTCAACGCGACCTTCCAACATTCGACATTTCAACCGATAGCCTGCAAAGTTATGTGAAAACACTCGCCAGCGACGCCTTCGAAGGACGCGCGCCGGGCACAACAGGCGGACACCTTGCGACCGTTTATATCCAACAAAAATTCGCCGAATACGGATTAGAACCGTTTTCATCTTTGCCCAATTACTTACAACCTTTCAGTGTAACCACCTCGCTCAAAGCCGGCGAAAGCAATTCTATTGCCTTGAAAACTCGGCAAATGTTTCATTTAGGAAGGGACTTCACGCCACTTGGCTATTCTGCCAATGGCAAAGCGGAATCGAGGCAAGTGGTTTTCGTTGGTTATGGCATTTCAACCGATAAATACGACGACTACAAAGGCGTTGATGTGAAAGGCAAAATCGTGGTGATGATGCGCTATTCGCCCGACGGCGATAATCCACACAGCGACTTTTTTGAACACGCCTCTGTTTGGAAGAAACTTACAACCGCACGCGAAAAAGGCGCAATCGGCGCGCTCATCTTCACAGGCGAGCGCAACGGCGACGATAAACTCTTGGATATTTCGCGCGATAGGCTTGCGGGCGACGCAGGCATTCCTGCTATGAATATCACACGCTCACTTGCCGCCAGCGCATTGATGACGAAGCCCCAAGTGCTCGCGCAAATTCAAGAGAAAATCGACCAAACCAAACAGCCAAACTCGTTTGCGCTCAACAGTTTCGTTTCAATGCAAACGGAAATCGTGCGCGTCAAAGCAGAAACCTACAACGTGATTGGCTACTTGCCTGCCCGCACGCCAAGCGATGAATATCTCGTCGTCGGCGCACACTACGACCACATCGGCTACGGCGGACCCGGCTCTGGCTCGCTTGCACCCGATGAAAAGAAAATTCACAACGGTGCGGACGACAACGCCAGCGGCTCATCAGGCTTGCTCGAGCTCGCGCGCTACTTCGCCAATCGCCGACACACGCTCAAACGCAACCTTGTCTTCATGGCTTTCGGCGCGGAAGAAATGGGCTTGCTTGGCTCGGCGCACTTTGTCAATCACCCCGCTTTTCCGCTCGAGAAAACGATTGCCATGCTCAATATGGATATGATTGGACGCATGAAAGATTCCGCGCTCGCCATTAGCGGCATTGGCACAGCGAAAGAATTTGAAGAACTCTGCAAAGCCGAAAACCGTGAACAATTCAAACTCAAACTCTCGCCCGACGGCTTCGGACCGAGCGACCACAGCAGTTTCTATGCGAAAAATATCCCCGTTCTGTTTTTCTTTACAGGCAATCACCCGAACTACCATAAGCCAACCGACACTTGGGAAAAAATTAACTATGCTGATGAAGCGCGCGTAGTGCGCTACATCTCGCGCTTGATAGAAAAATTAGATGCCAATCCACGCCCGACTTTCACGAAGGCGCAAAGTGAAATGGCGCAAGCCTCGCGCTCATCGATGGGCGGGTTTCGCGTCTCATTTGGCTCCATTCCGAATTATAGCGAAGAAGTCGACGGCGTCTTGCTCGACGGCGTGCGTGAAGGCAGTGTCGCTGAAAAAGCCGGCTTGAAAGCGGGCGACATCATTGTGAAAATGGGCAGTAAAGATATTCGCAATGTTTATGATTACACCGACGCTATCAAGAACTTGAAGCCGGGCGATACGATAACCGTTGTCGTCAAACGCAGTGGCGAAACGCTGTCGCTCTCGGCAAGTTTTCCCGAAAAGAAATAACGCAACACGAATGAAACATGGATAATCTCGGACATTGGTGGTCGCTCCTTGCCGTCTTGCTGATTATCATTGAGATTCTCACGGCAGGATTTGTGCTTGGAAGTTTTGGCGTGGCGGCATTTGTTACGGCGATTGTGGCTTATATCGGCTTTCCGATTGAGTTTCAATTCATCGTTTTTATCGCCGC
>CALGMC010000098.1 GCA_937959145.1 uncultured Chlorobiales bacterium | reverse complement strand
GTGCGGACGCATGGCAACAGAGACGCAAACAAGTTCAGCATTGAAAACATCGAGGCTGGTGGTTTCGGTATCGAGTGAAAATTCATCGGCGTTGCGCAGGTCAGAGAGAAGTGCGTCAAAGGCTTCGGCTGTGGTGATGGTATGATACTTGCCAAGCGTATGCGGATAAGTGAGCGAAACGCTCTCGCCAATGTTTGCGCCGAAGTTGAAGGAAAGTTCATCGTCAGAGGTGGGCGCAACGGCAATGTTTGCGGGCTGTTGCGCTTTGAGTTTAGAGAGAAATTGTTTCATCTGTAATTCTTCGAGCAGGGGCGTGAGCGCGTCGATGTTTGCAGGCTTGATGCGGAAATCTTCGAGTGAAAAATCGAGCGGCACATCGGTTTTAATGGTAACAAGGAACTTGGCGATTTTCAGATGCTCTTTGGCGTCGAGCAAGTTTTGTTTCATTTTGTATTTAGTGATACGGCTAATGTTGTTGTAAAGGTTTTCAATAGAGCCGTATTCGTTGATGAGTTGCGCGGCGGTTTTGGGTCCGACGCCCGTAACGCCCGGAATGTTGTCTGATGTATCGCCCATCAAGGTGAGCATATCGATGAACTGTTCGGGATAAACGCCGTAGCGTTCGCGAATTTGCGCTCTGCCATATCGCTCGAATTTGTCGTCGTCTTTTGAAGGTTTAAGGATTTGTATGCTGTCGCTGACGAGTTGCGAGAAGTCTTTATCGGGCGTAATCATGAAGACTTGGCAAGTCTCTTCGTAGCGTTTGGCGAGCGTTCCGATAACATCGTCGGCTTCGTAGCCCGGAAGTTTGAGCAGTTTAACGCCGTAGGCTTCGATAAGTTTGTAGATGGTCTCGATTTGTTGAAGAAGGTCTTCGGGCGGTTCGGGGCGATTGGCTTTGTAGAGCACGTAGGTGTTGTGGCGAAAAGTTTTTTCTTTCGTGTCGGTAGCGACGGCGAGGTAATCAGGCTTGTATTGCTCGATGATGCCTTGTAAGGTTTTGATGAAACCGTAAGTTGCGCCTGTCGGCACGCCTGACTTTGAGGTGAGTTTTTGCGGCAGAAATGCAAAGTAGGCGCGATAAATCAGTGCCATTGCGTCGAGTAAGTAAAGCGTCGGCTTTTGGGTGTTGTCTGTTGGCATGGTTTAGGTTAGGTGTGTTTGAATGGAAAATAAACATTTGTAGATTCCTGACAACGCTATCAACAGCAACAATTTCATATCAACGATTTCACACCGATAAGTTCATTTCAGAATGCAACCTACCGACACCACTTCAACCGCAACACAAACTCGAACCTTCAAACGCGAACTCGGCTTACGCTCCTCGACCATGATTGTCATGGGCTCGATGATTGGCTCGGGGATTTTCATCGTGAGTGCGGACATTGCGCGCACCGTCGGCTCTCCCGGAATGCTCCTTGTGGTTTGGGCGATTACGGGCGTCATTACCCTCATTGCCGCGCTTTCTTACGGCGAACTTGCCGCCATGATGCCCGAAGCAGGCGGGCAGTATGTTTATCTGCGCGAAGCCTACAATCCGCTCATCGGATTTCTTTATGGTTGGACGCTTTTTCTCGTGATTCAAACCGGCACAATAGCCGCCGTCGCCGTTGCCTTCGCAAAATTTACGGGCATTTTCATTCCTGCATTGAGCGAAAAAAATATCCTCGTCTCATTTGGCAGGTTCAAAATTTCGGCGGCGCAACTCCTTGCGATTTTCTCGCTCATGGTGCTGACGGCAATCAACATGCGTGGCGTCAAGGAAGGGAAAATTATTCAAGACATTTTCACGACGTCAAAAATTGTCGCGCTCTTCGGCTTGATTCTGCTTGGCTTGGTGATTGGCGCGAATCAAACGGCGATTAATGCCAATTTCGGCGAGGCGTTTTGGCAAAGTGCTTGGACGAAAGTTGCCGATGGAAAAATCGTTTCTGTTGAGGCACTGTCAGGATTAGGCTTGTGGGTTGCGGTCGGGGTCGCGATGGTGGGCTCGCTCTTTTCAAGCGACGCATGGAACAATATCACTTTTACGGCGGGCGAAGTCATCAATCCGAAGCGCAACATTCCGCTCTCGCTTGCGCTTGGCACAGGCGCGGTAACGCTGATTTACTTGCTTGCAAATGTGAGTTATCTTGTTGTACTCCCACTTCAAGGCTCGCCCGATGGTGCAGATGCACTCGCACGCGGAATCCAATTTGCCGACCTCGACCGTGTCGGCACGGCGGCGATGAGCGTCGTTTTTGGCGACACCGCGCTCTTCGTTATGGCGGCGTTGATTATGATTTCCACATTCGGCTGTAACAACGGTTTGATTTTAGCGGGTGCGCGCGTCTATTACGCGATGGGCAACGACGGGCTTTTCTTCAAAAAAGCAGGAACGCTCAACGAAAAATCAGTTCCCGCCTTCGCGCTCGTGATTCAATGTGTGTGGGCGAGTGTGCTCTGCCTTTCAGGCTCTTACGGCGATTTGCTTGACTATGTCGTCTTTGCTGTATTGCTCTTTTACATGCTCACCATTGCGGGCATTTTCATTTTGCGTAAAACAAAACCCGATGCAGAGCGACCTTACAAAGCGATTGGCTATCCCGTTTTGCCCGCGCTCTACATTGTGTTGGCGGCGGCAATTTGCATCGATCTTCTCATTTTCAAACCCAACTACACTTACCCCGGACTTTTCATCGTGCTTTTGGGTGTGCCCGTTTATTTTCTATGGAGAAGACAATCGCGAGAAACAAATTGAACGAAAAGAGATAGTCGTTGAGGCGTGTTCTGAAAAAAGCAAAGGCAATGCGCGTCATACACATTGCCTTCTTTTATCTTGAAATTGCTACAACTTAATTCACGGCTTCTTCGCTCATCATCTCGTCGGAGATGCGCTTGGGTTCGGGCGTGATTTTCAGGGTCGAGGTGAGGTAAGCAAAAAGTTTTTCGCGCATGGCGCGCTCAAAGACATAGTTCTGCATATCCTCTTTGAGATAAGTTTGAAGCACTTGGTTGACATCAGGGATTCCCATTTCTTTTGCATCGGTTTCGGCGAGGTCGCGAATGGTTTGTTCATCGATTTTGATTCCGGCGACTTCGGCGAGTTTGTAGCGAATGAGCATCCATTGGGCTTGGCGTTTGGCATTGGGGCTGATTTCGCGTCGGAAGGCTTGCACATCGAAGCCTTTCGGAAATTTGCCACCAAGTTGCCGAGCGGCATTTTCAATCATCATATCTTCAAAAGAGTGAATCATGGTTTGTGGCACTTCAATAGGATTGTCCTCAATAAATTTTTTGGCAATCTCTTCGAGCAAGTCGTCTTCGGCTTTACGTTTGAAAGTGGCTTTGAGGCGCGACTCAATATCGGCACGAAGTTCTGCGGCGGTTTGCAGATGTCCTTGTGTGAGTTCTTTGGCGAGGTCGTCGGTGAGTTCAGGCAAATCTAATCGTTTGACATCTTTGATGTAGAACTTGTATTGTTTAGGTGCGCTTGGCTCGTTCGGGTCGCCCGAAAGCTCAATGACGCGCTCGTCGCCAGATTTAACGCCCGTCAGCGCAGTGCGCATCGGAGAATCTTTGCGAATCATTTTC
>CALGMC010000097.1 GCA_937959145.1 uncultured Chlorobiales bacterium | reverse complement strand
TGAGGAATTTCTCGAGCGTTGGTTGTGGGTCGGTCTCGACTTCGGCGGTTGGCGATATGAAATACTTGATTTTCATGCGCGTTTTTCGTGCAATGCGTTGCAGGAGCAAATCGTCGTCTCCGCTCAAAATGTGCTTAATGGCGTCGAAGCCGCCGATGGTTTCAAAGACTTCCTTACGATAGGCAAGGTTTCGTCCGGTTGCCATATAAGGCGCGTTTCGTCCGACTGCACCCGCTGAAAGCATGGCGGTTCGGAAGCACTCGTAGCGTTGGAAGCACTCGATAAATTTTTCGTTTTCTTTTTTGCGAAAGGGCGAATAGCCAATGACGGCGGCAGTGCGTTTATCGAAGCATTTAAGCGTATCGGCAATCCAAGTAGGGCTAGGGCGGCAGTCGGCGTCGGTCAAAAATAAAATTTCGCCGCGCGCCATGCGTATCCCGGTTGCGAGCGCGTGCTTTTTGGGCGAAACGCCTTTTGGCACGTCTTTGATTTCCACAAATCGAATACGTGCGTCTTGAAAAAATTGAACCACGGCGGGCGTTTCATCAGTGGAACGGTCAGAGACAATGATAATTTCAAGCGGGTAATGCGTTTGCGTTACCAGCCGATTAAGCAACGAGGGCAAGTTTGTCGCTTCATTTCGTGCGGCAACAATGACAGATACGAAGATTTGTTGAACATCGGGGTTTGGAAAAATAATCGCTGTCTTGGATTCATATTCCACTTTTGAAAGCCCGATATACGCAATCACATTCAAACAAATAAAAATCGTGCAGATGACGAACAGAAATATCAGCATTCTTTTTGTCGTTACTCGGCGCGAGAGAGCAGTTTGAAAATGTTGTTGATTCGAAGCACTAATTCCTCAGGGTGAACAGGCTTTCCGAGATAGTCATTTACACCCATTTGCAGAAACTTAATGCGCGTGCGCACATCGCTGTTTCCTGAAACAACGACGATGGGCGTATGTCGGTGCGATTTACTAGAACGAAGAATTTTGATAAACTCCGTGCCATCCATGTTTGGCATCATGACGTCTGTGATAATCAAGTCGGGCGTGTTGCCGGCTTGAAGCCAGCGCAAGGCTTCCGCGCCGTCGTTCTTCGCCACCACATCATATGAAGTTCCGATTGCCCGTGACAGCAGGGTGAGAGAATCAACTTCGTCGTCAATGATTAAAATAGTCCGCTTTTGCATAGTGGTTTTTGATGATTATCCCAAAAATAAGACTTTGCTCTCGACCGTCCACATAGAACTTTTCCAACTTTGATATATGTTTGGCTTGTAGCATCAATCACGCTTACATTTCACACTTATTGTTTCACGCTTGCGTTCAAGCACAATCACATCAAGCCTAATTCAACAAGCCTAATTACGCCATCAATGGAAGACGCAAAGACAAGCCCCAACGGTCGCGAGCCACACTCTGACACCCTCGCATCAGATTTACCGCCGTCGCCGTCGTTTTGGAGCCAGTTTGGAGAACATAATTACGCGCTACATCTTTTACTTTTTTTACTCACCGTGATTACGACGAGCGTCGCGGGTGCGTATTGGGTCGGCAGAGAAATCCCGCTCGATAGCCTTGCCGATGCGTTCAAGCAGTTGCAATATGGCTTCCCTTATTCCTTTTCACTTCTCTTTTTTCTCACTTGCCACGAGTTCGGACATTTTTTTGCAACCATGGCTCACCGTGTTCGCGCTTCACTTCCCTACTACATTCCGATGCCACCTTTGCCATTTCTTTTTCCGATTGGCACATTCGGCGCAATGATTCGCATGAAAGAGCGCATTCCAAGTTCTAAAAGCCTTTTCGATATTGGCGTCTATGGTCCGATTGCAGGATTCGTCGTCGCACTTGGGCTTTTAATTTACGGATTTTTAACGCTTCCGCCGATTGAGTATATCCTTCAAATTCACCCTGAATACGAACTTTATTACAAACTTCACGGCAAGATTCCGGTTCGCTCGGGCGCGCTCTACACAGGCAAAAATTTACTCTATTGGCTGTTGGAACAAGCCTTCGCCAGCCCAAACCTTCCGCCGATGACGGAAATGTATCACTACCCTTACCTTTTCGCGGGTTGGCTTGGCTGTTTCGTAACCGCCTTAAACCTTTTACCTGTTGGGCAGTTAGACGGCGGACATGTGATTTATGCCATGTTCGGACGAAAAACACAGTTCTACGTCGCACGAATTTTTTTAGCGTTAATTATCTTGTTAGGCTTGCCGACCTTTGCCGAATGGATAGTGTTCATTTTCGCTTCCTTCGCCAATCAGCCGTTTTCGGGATTTCCTTACCCTGCTTGGGTTCGCGAAGTTTCTTGGGCAAGTTGGATTATCTGGGCTCTGCTCCTGTGGCGATTTGTTCGATTAGACCACCCACCTGTTTTAGAAGAACATCGCCTCGACACCTCGCGCATGGCAATCGGTTGGATTAGCATTCTTATTTTTATCTTGTGTTTTACACCGGTTCCATTCGGACAGTTGCCTTAACTTTGCGCTGATATTTTTGCGCTGTTTTTTCTATCCGAAACACATCACACATTCATGCATCATCAATCGTTCTTGACGATTCTCCTCTTTCTTTTTTTCTGTGTTCATTCCCTTGTTGGTCAAACGCTGACTGGCACGCTCGAAGGCGTTGTGCGCGACCGCGAAACGAAACAGTCTATTGTGGGCGCAAAGGTTTCCATCGTAGGCACAAAACAAGGGGCTGTAACTGACGCCAACGGAAAATTCAAAATCACGGAAATTCCCGTAGGCGTTGTGCAGGTCAAGGTTGATGCGTTTGAATACAACACGCTCACCAAAACCGACATCGTCATTAAAGCCTCAAAGCCGACCTACCTTCCGCTCGAGCTGAATGTGCGCTCGGCACAAGCGCGCGAAGTTACCGTCGTCGATAATCTTTTTGAGCGCGCCGAAGATGCAAAGGTTTCGACGAATAAACTTTCACAAGAGGAAATTCGCCGTGCGCCGGGCGCAAGCGAAGATGTAACGCGCATGATGCTTCTTTTGCCGGGCGTTGTGGTCTCGTCCGACACACGCAACGACTTGATTGTGCGCGGCGGAAGCCCTGCCGAAAATTTCATTTTGATTGATGGCATTGAAGTGCCGAACATCAATCATTTCGGCATACAAGGCACAGGCGGCGGCGAAGTCGGCATGCTTCAAGTGGATTTTCTGCAAGATGTAACGTTCAGCGCAGGCGGCTTCTCGAGCAAATACGGCGACAGACTTTCTTCCGTGATGGATATTCACTTTCGCGAAGGCAATCGCAACAAGGGCGAAAGCCGCGCGATTTTGGGCACGGTCGGCGCAGGCGCGATGACCGAAGGACCTCTCAACGGCGGCAAAGGCGCGTTCATGCTTGCAGGTCGGCAAAGTTATTACGACGAAGTGCTCAACCTTTTAGACCCCTCGTTCAAAACCACGATTCCGAACTACACGAACTTCAACCTAAAACTCACCTACGACCTCGATGCCAATCATCGCCTCGCATTCATCGGCGTTGGCGGGCGCGATAACATTCGCCAATCTTCAAACCCAAGTGCAACCGACCTCAACGAAAACAACCAATGGCAATACGTGCTCGGACTTTCACACACTTGGCTTTTGAACAAGCAGTCGTTTATTCGCACATCGGTTTCCAACGCTTACTACACCTTCTTCACGCGCACCGTGCAACCGAGCACACAAGGCACACCCGAAGACAAATACCGCAACGAATCGTCAGAACGCGAGTTCGTTTTGCGCTCCGACCTTTCCTATCGCATTTCAGGCGACGATTTGTTTGAAGCCGGCGTTGTGGCGCGCCAACTTTCCGCACGAAATCAAATCAACATTCAACCTTATTTTGACCCTTTCACCGTTACACTTCGTCCTGCAGTAAATGAAACGCGCAATGCGTCCGCCATTAAGTTCGGCGGCTACGCGCAATACAATAAACTTTTCCTCAACCGATTCAGCCTCACAGCGGGCGCACGCTTTGATTATTTCAGTTACATCGATGAGCCGTTTTCGTTTGCACCCCGCGCAGGATTGAGCATCTATTTGCGAAGCAATCTTAAACTCAATGTTGCCTACGGCATTTATTACCAATCGCCGCCGATGGTTTGGACGATGGCAAAGCCTGAAAATCGCGCCCTGCAACAGTTGCGCGCCGACCACTTCGTTACGGGCTTAGAATTTTATCCAAACGATGATTTGAAATTCACTTTGGAAGCCTTCGCGAAATCGTATCGCAACTACTCCGCCTCTTCTCAAATTCCTGCGCTCTCTATGGCGAACTTAGCAACCGAATTTGGCACATTCGGCTTAGATGAACGCCTCACCAACGGCGGCACAGGGCGCGCCAACGGCATAGAACTTTTCGCACAAAAAAAATTCACCGACAATTACTACTTCATTGCGAACTACTCGCTCTCACAAATCGAGCACGCAGGGCTTGATGGCGTCTTGCGCGCAGGCAGTTTCGATTTTCGCCATGTCGTTTCGCTGACGGTTGGATACAAGATTGATGAGAACTGGGAAATCGGTGTGAGATGGCGTTACTTGGGCGGCAAGCCTTACACGCCGTTTGATGAAACGACGTCGGGCAATGTCGGCGGATTTTTAGACCTTTCGCAACTGAATGCGCTTCGCTATCCTGAATACAGTCGCCTCGATGTGCGCGTCGATTATCGGCTTTTCACAAGCGATGTTACGCTCACGGCTTTTGTCGATTTGCAGAATGTTTTGAGCAATCAAAATGTGAGCGGACAAATTTGGAATACGCGCACGCGACAAGCCGAGTTTGTTTATCATATTCCGTTCTTGCCTGTTGTCGGCATTCGTGCTGAAATCTAAACTTGCTTCAATTATATGCCGAACTATCCGACTTTGCGTTTTTCGCTTTTTACGCTCTTCACGCTTGGCGCAGTTGTGTTTCTTGCAAGTTGTAAAAATCCTGCCGCGCCACGAGAGCCGAACAAGTTCACTTCACAAGCAACCTTCATTCGGCGATTGGATTCGATTCGCGTTGAGAATGCCATCATTACGCTTTCAGGCGGCGCAATGCGCAACGCGCTTTCCTTGCCAAGTGGCGACCTTTTGTTCGTTGGCGAGTTGCAACGCACAGGCTCACTGTTTCGCAGTGCGTTTGTGATTCGCACCAATGCGCTTGGCGGCGTGCGTTGGGCAAAGACTTACACGGATTCAATCGAGACGCTCAACGCAATTACGCCGATTGCAGGCACAGGCGACTTCGTTGCCAGCGGTTCTGTGTTTTCAGGCTTCAATCAAACAAGTGGCTACGCGCTTCGGATTGATTCGCTCGGAAACATGCGTTGGTCGCGAGTTTTTACGGACAGTTCGCGCAGTGCGCGCTTTGCGGGCGCAGTTTCACAACCGAACGGCAACCTTTGGCTCTATGGACAAACGCGCCGCACGCTTTCAACGGGATTTTCTTTATTCATCAACGACGGCTTTGTGGTCAAAATTGATGCAAATGGTCAGCCACTGTTTCAGCGACGCCTTCGCTCGCTTGGCTCGCTTTCCAACACGGCAGGTGCTGATATTGGCTTCAACAGCGGCGTTTCTTTTGGCGAGAGCGTTATCTTAGCAGGCTATTACACGCCGATTTACGACTTCGTCAAATCTGGCATTCGTCGTTTAGTTGCGCGCGACCTTTATTTGCTCACTTTCAATGCGGCGGGCGATACCACAAAAAGTTTTCTTTATGATGCACAATATCCCGCAGGCGATGTAATTGACCAATCGGTTTCTTACAACGGCAAACTCAACACTGCCGACGAAGCCTTCACGATTTTACCGATGCCTGACGGCAATTTTGCCGTGTTCGGACGCACGAACTCGACTTTGTTTATCCTTTTTGTTAATTCATCGCTGACGAGCGTCCTAGAGCGTCTTACGCTTCCCAATGTGGCGTCGCGCTCGCTTTCCCAAGTGATGTTATCGCGCGATGGGCATTTCGTCTTCGTTGGGGCAAGCACAGAAAAAATTACCTTTGAAGGCACGCGCTCGCCTGCGCCGGGCGGCAGAGATGTGTATATTGCGAAAATGTCGGTTCAGGGAAATTTGCTTTGGGAAATCACACAAGGCACTTCCCTTGACGATGAAGGCTTATCCATTCAACAAACTGCTGATGGTGGCTACATCATCACAGGCACAAGCAACGACAAGCCGCTCTTGCTCAAAGTCGACGAACGAGGCTTATTGGCTGATTAAACTATCATGATTAAACTATCAATCCTATGAAACATTTACACTATGTTATTTTCCTTTGTTGCTTACAGGTTGGCTGTGCGCAACGCTACACGATGCTCGTGCAGAACCGCACCACCGAATATGAATGCGAGCGACTTACGCTCAGCGGCGACACCGTTCTTTGCCACAACGATTCAAAGCGACTTGCATTCCACATCGATTCTCTTGTTCAAATCAATCGACTTCCGCGTCTTGGCGGCACGCTCGCTTTCGGAAGCGTCGGGGCTTATTTCGGCGTGTTCGTTGGAACGGTTTTCGGCGCGCTTGCCGCGTGGAGCTCTTCAAGCAAACAACCCGACCGTTATGTTATCGTTCCGGCTCTCGTTGGTGGCACGATTGGCTTTTTTTCAGGGAAATTTTTTTGGGAACTCATCGATAAAAACACACTCTATCCGATGAACTTTCCCGCTGACAAACGCAAGCAAGAGATTGAAGCCTTTACCAAATAAACCAACACAAGTGCCAAAACCACTTTCAAAAAAAGAGATTCAAAAACGCGCGAGTGCACTCAAACTCGTGCTCACCGATAACGACGGCGTGCTGACCGACACTGGCGTTTATTATTCTGATAGCGGCGAAGCCTTCAAACGATTTTCTATTCGCGACGGCATGGGCGTTGAACGCTTGCGCGATGCGGGCATTGAAACTGCTATCATTACGGGCGAAACGTCTATGAGCGTTCAAAAGCGTTCGGAAAAGCTAAAATTACCGTATCTTTACCTCGGTGTTAAAAATAAGCGCGCCAAGTTAGACGAGATTCTGAACGAAACAGGCTTGACAACGGCGCAATTAGGCTACATTGGCGACGATGTCAATGACCTTGAAATTATCGCTGAAATCAAAAAAGCAGGTTTAACGGCTTGCCCGAACGACGCGATGCCTGCGGTGCAAAAAGCCGTTCATTACAAAGCCAAAGCCAACGGCGGCTATGGCGCATTTCGCGATTTTGCCGAGTGGATTTTAGCGCATCGAATGGCTTAAAACTTTCAGTGCGCACTTCTCGTTTAACCGACAGATTTTCACAAACAGAAACCTTCAGACAATGGCTCAAGTTAAAATTGGAAACAAACTCGTCGGAGACGGTCAGCCCGTTTTCATCATCGCCGAAATTGGCATTAACCACAATGGCTCACTTGAAATTGCCAAAAAAATGATTGACGGTGCCGTTCATGCAGGTTGCGACGCGGTCAAATTCCAAAAACGCACCCCTGAAATTTGCGTCCCCAAAGACCAATGGAACATCGAGCGCGAAACGCCTTGGGGCAGAATGACCTATCTCGAATACCGCTACAAAGTTGAGTTTACCAAAGAAGATTATGCCGAAATCGACCGCTATTGCAAGGCAAAAGGCATCTTGTGGTTTGCGTCGTGTTGGGACGAGCCCTCGGTTGATTTTATGGAACAATTTAACCCGCCTTGCTACAAAGCCGCTTCTGCCTCGCTAACCGATATTGAGTTGTTGAAAAAGAAAAAATCCACCGGTCGCCCGCTCATCATTTCCACAGGCATGTCGACGATGGAAGAAATCGAAACGGCGGTTGAAGCCATTGGCACCGATAATCTTCTCATTGCGCACGCAACTTCAACCTATCCTTGTCCGCCTGAAGAATTGAACCTCAAAATGATTCACACGCTCAAAGCCAAATACCCGATGTGTCCGATTGGCTATTCAGGACACGAAACGGGGCTTGCAACCACGTGGGCAACGGTTGCTATGGGCGCGACCTTCATCGAACGCCACATCACGCTCGACCGCGCCATGTGGGGCACCGACCAAGCCGCTTCGGTTGAACTCGGCGGATTAGAACGCTTAGTCGCTAACATTCGCGACATTGAAAAAGCCATGGGCGATGGCGTTAAGCGGGTTTATGATTCAGAAATCGGACCACGCAAAAAACTTCGCCGCGTCCAATCAACCGTTTCTGCATCTTAAAATTTTAATGAGTATGCCGTTAGAAATTCTTTCACCCGCCGTTATTGTCGGCTCAGCACTGCTGTTTATCCTTCTTGAACGCTTGTTTCCTTACACCAAAGGTCAACGGCTCTTTCACGAAGGCTTTTTCAGCGATTTGCTTCTCTACACATTTCTGCAAAGTTATGTGCTGGCGTGGGCGATTTTTGGGTTCATTTATTGGTTAGATAACCTTTCTGGTCTCTCGCGCTTGCGCCTCATGGCAGATGTTCCCGTTTGGGCGCAAGTCGTTTTCTTCGTGATTACGCACGACCTTTACATCTACCTTTTTCACCGATGGCAACATCGCAACAAGTGGCTGTATCGGATTCACGAAGCGCACCACTCGCCGCGCGAAATGGACTGGATTTCAGGCTCGCGCTCGCACTCGCTTGAAATTCTCATCAATCAAACGATTGAATTTGCGCCGATTATTCTGCTGGGTGCCGCACCCGAAGTCGTCGTGATTAAAGGCATGATCGATGCAGTTTGGGGCATGTATATCCACTCCAACATCAACGTCAAATCAGGTGCGTTGCAGTATGTGATTAACGGTCCCGAAATGCACCGATGGCACCACGCCAAAGGCAAAGGCAATAGCGTCAATTATGCCACGAAACTCGCAATTTGGGATTGGCTTTTTGGCACAGCGTATCTGCCGAAAGGTGAAAAACCGAAAGTATATGGCTTAACGGACGATTCGTATCCGCTCAGTTCACCAGACTTACCTTTTCTTCAACGGCTATGGGACGAAACGAAAAGTTACGTGCTTCAACATACGGCGGCTTTTCGTCCATTCAAGCGCACTGCTCCGCCTTCTGCTCCAAAAGTAAAGCCTTCTCGAACATTGGAAGAGGTCGCCTTGTAAAAGCGACCTTTTTTCTTTTGAGTGGGGAACGATACAGGTATTTTTTGCCTTGCAAATGCGTTTTTTCTTGCAACTCATTTTCATACTTGCAACCTGATAATTTGACATCATAACCTCTGAATTTTTATGCCAACCACTCCAAATTCCGTTAAACAAGGCTACTACCGTCAGCCGTCTCTCCACCAAGAAAAAGTTGTGTTTGTTTCCGAAGATGACCTTTGGGAAGTCAGTGTCAATGGTGGCATTTCAAATCGTCTTACGGCGTCGCTCTCGGAGTGCTCATCGCCTTCAATTTCGCCTGATGGCAAATGGATTGCTTTCACAAGCAAAGATGAAGGACACCCCGAAGTTTATGTGATGGAAGCCGATGGCGGCAACCCGAAACGCTTGACCTTTCTTGGCGCAACGCTCACGCGCGTGCTGGGTTGGCATCAAGGGCAAATTCTCTTCACAACCAACGCTAAACAAGCCTTCCGCAAATTTCAGTGCGTCATGAAAATTTCGCCTAACGGTGGCGAACCTCAGTCGCTCAACCTTGGACATGGCGTCGCGATTTCTTTCGGAAAACACGGCGGCTTGGTGCTTGGCAGAAACAGCGTCGATGCCGCACGATGGAAACGCTATAAAGGCGGCACCGCAGGCGAAATCTGGATTGATAAAGATGGTTCAGGTGCGTTTGAAAATTTCAGCGCGAAACTCGGCTTCAAGAGCAATTTTGTTTCGCCCATTTGGCTCGATACGCCCAACGGCACGCGCATTTACTTCGTCAGCGACCACGAAGGCATTGGCAATCTTTATTCGGCTTCGCTCGACGCCACCGACCTTCAACAGCATACCTTTCACACCGATTACTACGTCCGCTATCCGCAAAAAGACAGCGCAGGAAGCAATCGCATTGTTTATCACGCCGGTGCGGATTTGTTCATCTTCGATGCCGAGCAAAACTCTACCCATAAAATTGACGTCCAATATCGCAGTCCGTTCACGCAACGCAACCGCAAGTTCGTCGACGCCCAAAAGCACCTTGAAACCTACTTCCTTCACCCCGATTCCGAACATATTGCTATCACCACACGCGGACATTCATTCGGCATGCACCTTGCCGAAGGTGCGGTAACGGAATTTGGCAAAGACGATGTCGCCCGCTATCGACTCGCTCAATTTTTGCACGATGGCAAAACGCTTGCGGTCATTTCTGACGCTTCAGGTGAAGAACGCCTCGAGTGCTATACTGCTGAAGACGGAAACCTCAACACTTTTATCAAACGCTTTGAAGACCTCGACATCGGTCGCGCCGTGATGATGGTGGCATCGCCAAAAGCCAATCACATTTGCCTTTCCAATCATCGCCAAGAACTTTTGTTCATCAACATCGACACAGGCGAAATGCGCCTCATTGCGAAAAGCAAGTTTCAACGCATTGGGGGCTTTTCGTGGTCACCTGACGGCAAGTTTATCGCTTATGGCTTTGCGTTTTCGCCTGAAAAAAGCGCGATTGAAATTTATGATGTTGAGAATCACAAGTCGCACCGCGTTACTACGCCTGTTTTAATTGACGAGCAACCGTGCTTCGACCCCGAAGGCAAGTATCTTTACTTCCTTTCAAAGCGCGTCTTTAATCCTGTTTATGACGATGTGCATTTCGATTTGAACTTCCCACGCGCCACAAAGCCGTATCTCATCACGCTTCAAAAAGACCTTGTATCGCCCTTTCTTGCTGAGCCGAAACTCTCGTTCAAATCACTTTCTGAACATACTTCCGAGAAAAACGGCAACCACAGCGAAAATGAAACAACTCATGTTGTTGTGAACATCGACTTTGACGGCATCACAGAGCGGGTCGTAGAGTTTCCGATTTCAGAAGGTCGTTATGTGGCAATCGGTGCATCAAAAGGCAAGGCGTATTTCTTGAACGCCCCTGTGAAAGGCTCGCTTTTAGAAGCCGACAGCGGCGGCACGCTCGAGCAATTTTCGCTTGATGAGAAAAAGCATGACGTTTTGTTTGAAAATGTTGAGTCGTTTGCACTCTCGCCTAACGGCAAAACGCTTGTGTTTAGTCAGAAAGGCAAATTGAATTACGTTCAAACGCATGCGCTTTCTGCCAAGTCCAAGGAAACAAAACTTTTAGACTTTTCTCGCGTCAAGCTCTCGATTGTGCCGCTTTACGAATGGACGCAGATGTATCGAGAAGCATGGCGATTGCAACGCGACCAATTTTGGACGGAAAATATGTCAAATATTGACTGGAACGGCGTCTATAGCCTTTACCTTCCGCTTTTGGCACGTGTGGCTTCGCGCGCGGAGTTTTCGGATTTGATGTGGGAAATGCAAGGCGAATTAGGCACGTCGCACGCCTACGAAATGGGCGGCGACTATCGTCCTGAACCAAAGTATTCGTTAGGCTTTCTGGGTGCGGATGTCGTCTTTGATGCCGCTGTCAATGCCTATCGCATTACGCACATTCCTGACGGCGACCATTGGGACGAGAAAAACGGCTCTCCGCTTAAAACCCCCGGCGCAAATCTCAAAGTCGGCGATTTAATTTTGGGCGTCAATGGCACTCACGTGAGCGCGCATGTGCCGCTGGGCGAACTGCTCGTGCATCAATCCTCCTCGCCTATCACGCTGACCGTTGCCGATAAAGACGCTACCAACCGCCGCTCTGTGGTTGTCAAAACGCTTGCAAGCGAAGAGTTGCTCCGCTATCGTGATTGGGTCAATCGCAACACGAAGTGGGTGCATGAAAAGTCGGACGGAAAAGTTGGCTATGTTCATGTGCCGAACATGGGTCCGTGGGGCTACTCCGAATTTTTCCGTGCCTACCTTGCCGAATACGGCTACGAAGGGCTTATCGTCGATGTGCGCTTTAACGGTGGCGGGCACGTCTCGCAGATATTGCTCGAAAAACTCAATCGCAAGCGGCTTGGCTACGATATTTCGCGCTGGAACGAACAGCCTGAACCGTATCCTGCATATGCAACCTTTGGCAATGTCGTTGCGCTGACTAACGAATTTGCCGGTTCAGATGGCGATATTTTCTCGCATGCGTTCAAAATGATGAAACTCGGCACGCTTGTCGGCAAACGCACTTGGGGCGGCGTTATTGGCATTTACCCACGACACCCTCTTGCAGATGGCACCTATACCACGCAACCCGAGTTTTCCTTCTGGTTCTTCGACGTGGAGTGGGGCGTCGAAAACTACGGCACCGACCCCGACATCTTTGTCGACATCGCGCCGCACCACTATCGCGACGGCATCGATACGCAGCTCGAGAAATCGCTCGAACTCGTTTTGAAGATGATTCAAGAAAATCCGCCCAAGTTGCCCGACTTCAAACAGCGTCCGAACCTCGCGCTCTCAAAATGAGTTGAATCAAGCACATGGATTTGACGGATTCAACTGGTTTTCACAGGTTTTTCATTTGCAAAAACGCTGTGAGAATCGGCTGAGTCCGTTTAATCCTTGTTCCAATTGTCTGCTCTCGCAATGTGTTGCATTTTTGCGACACCTCAATCAAACTTTCGTTGCCTATTAGCAACAGATACCCGCTCTCTCTAATTTTTCCGCTATTTTCAGTTCATTTTGTTTTGGCACGACTTTGGATAAGTTCGTTATCGTTTGAGTTTAACTTTTTTTAACTTAACACGCCGTTTGCACGGCTATCCACTTAACTTAAACAACGCTATTCTATGAAAAAACTTTTCGCTTTTCTCGTCGCACTGCTCTTTGTGCCTGCAATTTCCAATGCCCAACTTTATGTTACGGGCGGCATTTCTGCTTTCGGCGGCGACGC
>CALGMC010000096.1 GCA_937959145.1 uncultured Chlorobiales bacterium | reverse complement strand
GAGCAATTAGACTTCACGCAGGAGTTTTTAGACGCCTACAACTTGATGGAACATTCTTCGGATTGCTTGTTCATCACGGGCAGTGCGGGCACGGGCAAGTCAACGCTTCTTAACTACTTTCGTGAGCAAACGAAAAAGAATGTTGTGGTGCTTGCGCCAACGGGCATTGCCGCGCTTAATGTCGGCGGTCAGACCATTCACTCGTTTTTCAAGTTTCCGCTCGGCGTGGTTACTTCAAAAAATATCCCAAAACCGCGTCAGCGCGAGTTGTATCAAGCCATTGATACGATTGTCATTGATGAAATCTCGATGGTTCGCGCCGACATCATCGACGGCATCGATTACTTCATGCGCCAAAACGGGCGCGACAAGAAGAAGCCTTTCGGTGGCGTGCAGATGATTTTCATGGGCGACCTTTTCCAACTTCCGCCTGTGGTTTCGGGCGACGACGAGCAAAGCCTTCTTCAGTCGTTTTATCAAACGCCGTATTTTTTCAGTGCCGCCGTTTTTGAAAAAGTCTTTTTGCGCGTCATTCGCCTCACCAAAATTTTTCGCCAAAGCAATACCGACTTCATCGAACTTTTGCAGGCAATTCGCACCAATCACGCGACACCGTTTCACTTGGAGCAACTGAACGCGCGCGTTCAACCTCATTTCAAGCCAACCGAACACGATTTTTACATCACGCTCACTACTCGCAACGACACAGCAAACGCCACCAACGCCGAGCGTTTAGCCTCGCTCAATGCCTCGCCGAAAAGTTTCATCGGCTCAATCGAAGGAAACTTCGACCGAAAACTTTTACCTGCTGACGAACACTTAACGCTCAAAGTCGGCGCACAAGTGATGTTTGTCAAAAACGACCCTTACAAGCGTTGGGTGAATGGCACGATTGGCAAAGTGCGTGAGATTCTTCCGAATGCCGTTAAGGTTGAGGTCGAGGAAGATGGCTTGCGAAAAATCAGGACCGCTGAGCGCGTCGATTGGGAAATTTTGAAATACGATTATGACCCGCAGTCCAAACAAATTTTTTCTGAGCCTGCGGGCGTCTTTACGCAGTTTCCGCTTCGCTTGGCGTGGGCGGTTACCATTCACAAAAGTCAAGGCAAGACTTTCGACAAAGTGATGATTGATTTAGGTCAGGGCGCATTTGCACACGGGCAACTTTATGTAGCACTGTCGCGCTGTCGCTCGCTGGAAGGTATTGTGCTTAAATCGCCCGTCCGACCGCGCGATGTGATTGTCGACAAGCGCATTGTCGAGTTTATGGAACGCTTATAGCCAACGGTTTGTAACCAAAGTTTTCCCTTTTTCTTCTTTTGGAACGCCTCATCTCTGTTCTCGGTTTTGAAGTGCGTTAATTCTTCTGCGCGCGCTCTATTGAACCATCTTAATTCTATCGGTGATTCGTAATCAATTTGTTCATGTTGCTATGTTTTGCTCTCGCATTACTTTCATAACCGCATTCGTTTTGCTTTTGCTCTCTCACTCGCTTTTGGCGCAAGGTGTCGGCACAATTCGCGGGAAAGTTGTCGATGAAAAAACACGCGAGCCGCTTACAGGTGCCGTCATTCGTCTCGACAAAACACAATACGGCGCGATTTCTGATGTTAATGGAAACTACACGATTTCTAATGTTCCCGCAGGCGACTACATCGTCAAAGTTTCCCTCATCGGCTACGAAGACATCGAGGAAGCGCACGATGTTGAAAAAGGCAAAACGCTCGTTCTCAATTTTGAACTGCGCGAGAGGGCGATTCAATCCCAAGAAGTGCAAGTCATTGCCGATGCCACGCGCCAACCGCAAGAAGATGTGCGCACCAGCGTCTATAAAATCACGCCCCGACAAAGCAAAATTCTTGCAGGCGGTTTGGAAGACATCATGCGTTCTTTGCAAGCCATTCCCGGCGTTTTAGCGCAAAACGATTTTTCATCGCAACTCTTCATTCGTGGCTCTGGTCCTGACCAAAATTTGATGGTTATTGATGATATCGAAGTGTTCAATCCGTATCGGCTTTATGGCACGGTGAGCATGTTCAATCCTGAAACCGTCGCCGATGTGAGTTTGATTACAGGCGGATTTCCTGCAAAATATGGCGATAGACTTTCAGCCGTGCTTGATGTTGGCAATCGGAATGGCTCGCGCGATGTAGCGGTTCAAACGCAATTTGATATGAACATCACGGATGCGAATATCATTGTGGAAGGTAAATCGCCCTTCACCCTCAACGGCTCGTGGATTATGTCGGCGCGGCGCACCTACTATGACTTGATTGTCGGACCGATTCTGCGAAGCACAGGTCGGGTCGATAACAATACGGCGTTTCCTAACTTCACCGACTTTCAAACGCGCTTTTTTCTCGAACTCAATCCAACAAATTATCTCATTCTTACAGGTGTTTATGGGCGCGACGCCGTTAATGTGCTCACAGCACAGCGTAGCAACGAACAGCCTGATAGCGTCAGCGTTGGCAATACCACAAACAACGATTTAGTTGGAATTGCTTGGCATCATCAACCCAGTTCGCGCAGTTTGAACAAATTGATTGCCTCGTGGTATCGCAACAGCGGCGACTCGCGTTTTGGCGGCTCGTTTATCGATAGGCTTAATTACAGCAATGCGTTTTTAGATGATGTCGCACAAGATAGTCTCATCAATCCTGCAACGCTTGCTTCTATCAACCTTCGCTCTAATTCCTACTTTTCATTTACGAAATGGACGCTCCGCGATGAACTTTCAAAGCGATACAATCGCCACCTTATCGAGATGGGCGCAGGCGTTGATGTGATGGAAACAACATTTGAACTCTTGCTCGAAGCCGATGAAGCCACTGCCGCCTTGCTCCGTGCGCAACAAGGCAATCCGCGTTTCAGTGCCTTGCCGCTCAATCAAAGCATCGGACAATCCGAAACCTACGTGCGCTCTCACGCCTTCATTCAAGACCGATGGGAAGCGATTCCAAAACGGCTGTATCTTCAACCCGGCTTGCGCTTCGATTACTACGACGTGATTCAAAAAGCCTACCTCTCGCCGCGCTTTAACTTCTCGCTTGCTATCAATCCCATCACGACTATTCGTGGCGCGTGGGGCATTTATCGGCAATCGCCGGGCTACGAAAAACTCATCGACCAAACGGCGTTCTTCGATTTAACCCAACCCGGAACTTTGCAACGCCTACAAGCCGAACAAGCCATTCACTATGTTTTAGGTCTCGACCGTTGGCTCAACGCCGAATGGCAATTTCGCGGCGAAGTTTATTTCAAAGATTTTAATCGCTTGATTATCCAACAGCGTGAACTGCAAGAAGTCTTCCAATCGAACTACTTAGGCGGCTGGGCTTCAGACCGTAGAAATTGGAGCGCGCCGACTTCTTCGTTTCAATCTGTTCTCACTCCAAATCCCGTCAATGAAGGCGAAGGCTCTGCCTACGGCATCGAGATGCTTCTTGAAAAGAAAATGACGAGCCAGCAAGACCGATTCAGCGGTTGGGCAAGTTACGCCCTTGCCTTTGCCTACCGTGAGCGCGATGGACTGCGCATTCCGTTCAACTTCGACCAACGCCACACGATTAACCTTGTCGGCAACATTCGCCTCAACAGTTGGCTCGACTTAGGCATTCGTTGGCGATATGGAAGTGGCTTCCCGATTACGCCTGCTATTGCCGCCTCGCCGCGCATTGCGCCAAACGAAGACGGCGTGCCTCAAATTGTAACCGACGCACGCGGCAGAGTGCTGTTCAACTTGGATTATGGCGGCGAAGAAAATTTGAATTCTGAACGTCTGCCCGCCTACCACCGATTGGATATTCGCTTGACCGCTAAAACACAGTTCTGGGGCGGACGATGGGAGTTTTATCTCGATGTGATTAACGCCTACAACCGAAGCAACGTGATTGGATACCGCTACGATGTCGAAGACCGCCGCGATGTTCCAAACGGACGACTGCCCGTTCTCGCACGCGAACAAACTGACATGCTTCCGCTCATTCCGACGCTCGGCATTAGTGCCGTGTTCTGATGCGCTGTGCTTCACCGATTCACCAAAAGAAAAAGGGCGAGTTTAGACCCGCCCCTGATTTCAACGCTCAATACAATCTCGTTTTTATCGCTCCATTTGCCACATTGATGCGCCGCCGAATCCGCCTCCAAAGCGATTGAATCCACCGCCCCAGCCCCAGAATCCCATTTGATTAAACCACTGACCGGGCGGCACTTGTTGATAGGCGGCTGAAACCGTCATGTTTTTTGTCGGTTGCCAAAGGATTTGCGCATTTTTGAGATACACGCCTGAAAAATCGTTTTGTCCAAAGCCGTATTGCAGTTGGCGTTGAGACGCGCCGAAAGGTTGGTGCATCACGCCGATGTCAGCACGAATCATCACGGGCGCATCAAACTTATACATCATCGTATTGACATATTCGCCCGTCGTATTTCCGAGCATTGAGTTGTAAGAAAGCGTGTAGGAGTGATTCATTTGGAAGTGCTGGTCGTCGAAGATGTTTCCAATCATACTGCCGATTGAAAATTCGGAAGGCGTTGCGAAAATCGTTTGCGACGATTGAATGGATTGGCTCGGAATATCTTTTTGAAATTGCGCCGATGCACTAATGTTGAACAGCACAACCAAAGCGAAAATGAAAATAACTTTTTTCATGGCTCAAAGAGTTGAAGAAGAGTTTCACAGTTGTCTTAAAACTCGAAACGAGTGCGCGTCCACCTAAGTTTCACGAGGCGGATTCGCTTTGCGATTTCATTCCGATAAAGAAATAAACGACGAACAACACCGACAGCGCAACCATCGTCAGGCGCACCCACGCGCCGCCGAGCGTCTCTTCGCCCGAAGAGAGTTTTTGAATCAGACCGGGCATGCGTGCGCCGATGCCACCCAAAATCAATACTGCGCCGACAAGGCAGAGCCACTTTCCCCACGCTTGCGATTGCATTAAGTAGCCGCCCACCAGCACCACAACGCCCGCCGCACTGCCAATAAACGAGGTCGGACTGCCCGATTGCACATAGCCCACAATGCCAAGCACCACGAGCAGTGCACCATAAACTAATACGATAGAATTCATTTCTAAAAACGGTTTGAAATTGGTGATATGCTTAAAGCCCATGAAAATAGCGATAATCCTTTGAACTTGGAATGTTTGAGCATGGCTTTTATGTTTCGTCAATAAATATCATCAACGATGTGGAAAACAGTGTTCATAACTTTTGCGGTTCTCTTTGCTTACTCTTGCAATCAAGCCGCTTCGCAAAACAAACCCAATCCAACAATGGACCAAACAACTTCGCGCAAGGTCGTCAAAACTGACGAAGAGTGGAAAAAGCAACTGACCGCCGAACAGTATCGCGTTACGCGCAAACACGGCACAGAACTTCCTTTCACGAACAAGTATTGGAACAATAAAAAGAAAGGGATTTACAAATGCGTCTGCTGCGGACAAGTGTTGTTTAGTTCGGAAACGAAGTTCGATTCAGGAACGGGCTGGCCTTCGTTCTACAAGCCTATAAGCGACGATGCGATTGGCACGTCGGTCGATAAGAGCATGTTCATGACGCGCATTGAAGTTCATTGCTCACGATGCGATGCGCACTTAGGGCATGTTTTTGACGACGCTCCCGAAACGCCAACAGGACTTCGCTACTGCATGAATTCTGCTTCGCTGGTGTTTGAAGAAGCAAAGTAAGCGATTTCGATTCGGTGCTTTTCTTCAAGCGTTCTCTTTCCAAAAGTTGAACGCTCTCTCGAGCATGTCCGATGCCTTAACCTCTGTTGTTTGCGACCAAATCCACTTGTAGCCTTCAGATAGCAAGGCGTGATACGCATCGTCAGAGAGTTTCTCGATATGCTCGAGAAGGCTATCCGCAGAAGTGTAAGGAATGCAGTTCGTTTCGTTCAAGCCGTGTGGCGCACTGAGCGGCTCTTTTTCGTGCAGGTTGCGGAAGCATATTACGGCACCGTTTGCGGCGATTTCATAGTGCCGTAGGCAATCCCACCCGCCGCGCTTTGTTGTAATCCCAAATTTAGAGCATTTCAAATCTTGGTAATACGCTTGCTCGTTGTCAAAGACGTGAGTTGTGTTATCTGTGTTTTTTGCAAAGGCTTTCACTTTGGGGTGCTCTCGTAATTCCCCATCAACAATATGAGACGGGAAAAGTTTGGTTTTATGTGAAAGCGATATGCCCGTCGTAATTTTTTCTTTTGGAATCGCAAAAGAAATCGGCAGCACATTACGGTGTAGCGAGACGCGCTTGTAGATAAACTTCGGAATCAGTTTATAGTTGTAGTAATAACTTGCTTTGGATTGCAGTTCGCGTTTGAAGAACATGAATTTGCGTGCCCATCGTGGATTCAACCCGCGGCTATCTTCTCCTTCAAGTAGAATCGTTTTTTTGAAGTTGAGATACGGCAGATAAAAGTTGTAAAACGGCAGTGTCCGCTCGATAGAGCCAAAGATGACAAGGTCGTAATATCCTTTTCGAAGTCGACTGTCGATGTCGGTTCTATCCACAGGAATGTCGTCTAATGTGCGCCAAAGGGTGAATAAGCGCGCATACATTTCTGTATGTGGTCGCGCGTTCCAGCCCTTATACATCACTTCTTTTTTTGGATAGTCGACAAGGTCTGCGCCAAAGAGCATTCGTAAGCCGTGCAGGTAGGCGTCTTGTAGGTTGTCTGGGTCGGGCGATGTGAAGTAGAGGATTTTCATGGCTATGCTGTCCAATGAATGATTCCTGTTCCTGACCAATGCCCGAAAGAGGTGATGTCGAGTTTTGGTTTAGAGACGTGCCGCCAAATATCCAGCATATTCCAAACGCGCACATCGTCAAAGACGAGCAAGGGTTCTTTTGGCAGTTTCACTTCGGACAATGCGTTCAAAAATTTTCGCTCAAAAATTCCATCTTTCGGTCCGTCCACGAAAAAGAAGTCTGTTTCTTGCAAGAGCGGCAAATGTTTGTTGAACACTTCGGGTATCGCCACATCGCCGATAATTTGGTGCATTCTTCCATCTGCAAAATCGGTTGGCAGAAAATGCGTTTCAGGATATTTATCCCACTCTAAAATGTCGAAGGTGTAAAGTTTTGCGTCTTGCGGTAAGTATTTAAGCATTGCAAGCGCAGACAGTCCGCTCGCAGTGCCGATTTCCACAACGGTTTTGGGTTTGAGTTCGTCTATGAAGGCGGCAAGCAGTCGATAGTGTTCGCCGGGCCAAATATCGGTGTAGAACGGTGGGGTTTTGATGCGTGCGGTTACTTCGGAAAGTGAAATGGTGCGCGCGCGGTTTGCCGCTCTTAGCGATAGGTCTATCAAGCGGTCGCTGGGTTTAGCAGGTTCATCGTCGAGCGAGGCTAAGGCAGAGGGGAGCACGTGGCGTGCGGAAAACGGCGGCTGAAATTTTTCGTGAAAGCGTTTTCTAAACATTGACTTGTTGTTTAATGGTTAAAGAGCATGGCTAATAGTTTTTGTTTCATGGCTTGGTGGGTCAGATGCGCCATTTTGCCGTTCGGGTAAGTTGCCACATATCGGTAAAATTCTTCGTCGCTTACCAACCGCTTTCCAATCGCTATTGCTTTGTCAATCTGAAATTCATCTTCAAGCGT
>CALGMC010000095.1 GCA_937959145.1 uncultured Chlorobiales bacterium | reverse complement strand
TTTTGCAACCTCAAACAAGAAAACAAATGATGAACAATGAAATCAACGACCGCGAAGAACTGCTTCGCCGATACATTGCGCTCAAAGAGCAAGCCAAAGAAATCGAGGAGCAAATTGAATCGCTCAAAAGCAGTGTCTTCGCTGTAATAAGCGACCTTCAAGACGAGACAGGTGAAAAGCAAGTCGTCTTTGAAGACTATGTTTTTACGGTTCAGTATCGTAAAACATTTGACTATCCGCCACAAATCAAGAAAATGGAAGAGGAGTTGAAAGCGGCGAAAAAAGAGGCGGAGGCATCGGGCGAAGCCATCTTGAAATCCGACAATGGCTTTGTTGTTTTGAAGAAAAACAGCGAGCGAGCGTGAGTTGGCTTAAAAGTTTTTGGTTGAAAGGAAGTTTTTCCTAATTTTGTTAGGCAAAAATGTAAGGTAAAAGATCTTTCCAAAAACTCAACGCTTTCAGCGATTCATGTCGTGGCATCTTGATAAAACCGACCTAAAACTTCTTGAACTTTTAAGTGAGCGCGGCAGAATGCGCCGCAACGAACTTGCCGAAGCCGTCGGGCTTTCCATTCCTTCCGTCAGCGAGCGATTAGAAAAACTGCAAAATCGCGGCATCATCAAAGGCTACACGGTCTTGGTTGATGAAAAGAAAATCGGCTACGATATTAAAGCCTTCATTCGTGTAACGATGGAATCATCGAAGTATTACGCGCAATTTGTCGCCCATGTCCAAAAAGAAGATGAGATTTTGGAATGTTACTCCATTACGGGCGATGGCTCTCACATTCTCAAAGTGCTTGTGGCAAATACAGCCGCACTTGAAGCCCTACTGGCAAAAATTCAATCGTGGCAAGGGGTTACAGGCACATCGACAAGCGTCGTTTTGAGCGAACACAAAAAAACGAATCGAATTAATTCCGTGAAGGCGTTGAAACTCATGGAGAACGGTAAAGAGCATCACTAACCGATAAGAATGCAAGTGCATAAAACCTTCTTTTCAGTCTTTTAACCAGTCATCATTAAACCTAACTAACATCGTTAATTCAACTCTAATATGGCAAACAGCATGCTTTCCGAAAACGCCGCAATGTTCGGCAAACACACCTTCAACAACGCCGTGATGAAAGAGCGGCTTCCAAAAGAAGTGTATGACTCTTTAATGAAAACGCTCAAAGAAGGACACGATTTAGATGATAGCCTTGCTGAAACGGTTGCAAATGCGATGAAAGAATGGGCGATAGAAAACGGCGCGACGCACTACTGCCACTGGTTTCAACCGATGACGGGTGCGACCGCCGAAAAGCACGATGCCTTTATTGCGTTTGATAAGGCAGGAAACTTAATTGAAAAATTTTCAGGCTCGCAACTCAGCCAAGGCGAGCCTGACGCCTCGAGCTTTCCTTCAGGCGGAATGCGCTCCACCTTTGAAGCGCGTGGCTATACGGCTTGGGACCCCAGCACACCGGCATTTTTAATGAAAGGTGCAGAAGGCACAACGCTCTGCATTCCTTCCGTTTTTATTTCGTATCACGGCGAAGCCTTAGACGAAAAGACGCCACTCTTGCGTTCAGCCCGCGCCCTTTCAAAGTCAGCCGTTGCGATGCTTCGGCTATTGGGCAACACAAAAGCAACGCGCGTAACCACCTATCTCGGTGCAGAGCAAGAATACTTCTTGATTGACCGAAATCTCTACGAACAACGCCCTGACCTTATCATGACGGGCAGAACGCTTTTGGGCACGCTTCCGCCGCGTAATCAACAGCTTGAAGACCATTACTTCGGCTCAATTCCCGATAGAGTATTAGACTTTATGCAAGAGTTAGAACAAGAACTTTACTTGCTCGGTGTTCCCGCGAAAACGCGCCACAATGAAGTCGCGCCGCATCAATTTGAAATTGCACCGATTCACGAAGAAACGCCGCTCGCCGCCGACCACAACCTGCTCGTGATGGAAATGCTCCGTCGCGTTGCCGAGCGCAAAGGGCTTGCGCTGCTCATTCACGAAAAGCCGTTTGCGGGCATCAATGGAAATGGAAAGCACAACAACTGGTCAATGGGCGCAGATGTGGGCGGAAACTTGCTCGACCCCGGCGAAACACCTGAATCAAATTTGAGTTTTCTCGTCTTTCTCGTCGCAACGCTCAAAGCCGTTCATAAGCGCGCCGCCGTGCTTCGCGCCGCCATCGCCAATCCGGGCAACGACCACCGACTCGGCGCAAACGAAGCCCCGCCCGCGATTATCTCCGTTTTCTTGGGCTATCAACTCAACGCCATTCTCGATGCGATTGAATCGGGCGACATTAAAAAAGTCAGCGAAAAGCAGTTCATTGATTTAGACATTTCGCATATCCCAACGCTCAATAAAGACAACACCGACCGCAACCGCACCTCGCCGTTTGCTTTCACCGGCAATAAGTTCGAGTTCCGCGCCGTGCCGTCATCTATGCCGATTGCCATTCCGAATATGGTGCTCAACACCATTATGGCGGAATCCATTGACGAAATGCGCGAAGCGATTGAAGCCGAAATGAAATCGGGTAAAGACCTTCAAGCCGCTGTCTTCGCCGTGCTTCGCAAAGAAATCAAAGCCACAAAGCCGATTCGCTTTGAAGGCGACGGATATAGCGAAGCGTGGCATAAAGAAGCCAAAAAGCGCGGATTGCCGAACAATAAAAACTTAGCCGAAGCCATGAAAGCATGGAAGGACAAATCGGTGCGCGAAACATTCATCAAATACGGGGTGCTTTCCGAAGAAGAAATTGAATCGCGCTACAATGTGCGTTTAGAGCGTTACATCAAAGCCATTGACATCGAAGCCCAAACGCTGGCGATGATGATTCGCACGATGGTGCTACCCGCCGCTACGCGCTATCAATCTGAAATCGCAGAGTCGTATTTCAAATTGCTTCAAGCCTCAAAAGGCATTAAACTTTCTGCATCGGCAAAAGCCAAGCAAGCCAAGCAACTTGAAACATTTGCAAACGGAATCGGGGAACTCATTGCTAAAACTGAAGCCCTTGAAAAGTTGATTGAAGGATTGCATCATACAAAAGGCGGCGTTGAAGGACACGCAAAGTATTGTGCCGAAACGCTGATGCCTGCAATGACCGCCGTGCGTGAAGTTGCCGACGAACTCGAGGGACACTTGGATAAATCGCTTTATCCAATGCCAAACTACCTCGAGCTGCTCTTCATGCACTAAACAAAATTTCCCAAGAACGCTAAAAAGAACGCCGATGATGAAAGTCGTCGGCGTTTTGCGTTACATTGAAAACCGCCGTTGCAACTCAATTAAGGCGTCTTCGGTCAGGCGATAAGGAAGCCAGTCGCGCTGGTGGGTTGCGCCAAGTTTTTCGTAAAAGTCAATCGCGAGTTGATTCCAATTCAAGACTTGCCACTCCATTCGTCCGCACCCGCGTTCAACGGCAAGCGCAATCAAAAATTTGAACAGTCCGAATCCGACTTTTTGCTTGCGTGCAGAAGGCAAAACGAATAAATCTTCCAAATACAACGTCGGCTTTGCCAAAAAACTTGAATAGGTCTCAAAAATAATGGCGTAGCCAACAGGCTCACCGTTCAGAAAGGCAAGATAGGCTTCGAATTTCGGGCGGTCTGAAAAAGCGTCGCGCTTCAATCGGGCTTTGGCGACGAGGTCGGGCGGTGCAAGATGCTCGTAATCGGCAAGCGCAACGATAAGCGAGAAAAAGGCTTCAAAATCCTCTTCCGAAAGTTTTTTGATAGAGAGCGACATGCAAGTTCAATTTGAAAAGTTCAATTTGAATTGAAAATGCAAAAACGACGAGAACCCTTGAAGATTCGCGCCGTTTTTGTAAGGTGAAGATAATCAGCCGCTTATGTTGGAAGAAAAAACACAACAAAGGTTAGGCTTTAATTCGATAGCCAACGCCTTTGATGGTTTCTAAGTTTTCTTGTCCGAAGTCGCCGAGCCGCTGACGAATTTTGCAGATATGAACATCGACCGTGCGGTCGGTTACATACACGCTTTCGCCCCAGACGCGACGAAGCAAAATTTCGCGTGAAAATACTTTGCCTTTGTTCGCAGCAAGAAGCCACAAGAGTTCAAACTCTTTGCGGGGCAGGAAAACTTCTTTGCCTTTCAGCAAAACGGTGTGCATCTGACGATTAACCACAAGGTCGCCGAGGTTAATTTCGGACGTGTTTTCTTCAACAAGGTCGGAATCGGTGGCGTTGTTGCGCTTCAACACGTTTCGAAGACGCGCCGAAAGCACGCGATTGCTCACAGATTTATGAATGTAATCATCAGCACCGACTTCCAATCCCGTTGCTTCGTCGGAATCTTCGCGTTTGCGTGTCAGCATGATGATAGGAAGGTGTTTGAATTCAGGGAGGTTACGAAGTTCGCGGCAGAGGTCGAGACCGACAGATTGACCGCGCATAAAATCCACGATAACGGCAGTCGGTTTCGTGCTGATTTTGGACATGACTTCCGACGCATTTTGCGCCCAAACAACGCTGTATCCTTCTTTTTCGAGCGTTGCGCGAAGCCAACTTACATACTGAAAATCGTCGTCGCCAATGAGAATCGTTTTTGCTTTAGCATTCTGCATAGAGAGTAAATTTTTGGTTGTAGTGGTGTTACAGTTTTGAATAAATGTTTTCGTGCAACCAAAAGAACATAAACTTCTCAACTCGCGCATCGTTACAGTTTCTTCGCGTATGCCTGACCTGCAAAACTTAATCGATTCAAACCCAACGACTTGGCACAACTATCCCCAATTCTGCGAAGTGTGCTTGAAAACTTCTTTAATGCGAGATGATAGTGTTAAAAGAGTGTTAAATACCGTTCTTTCGAGCTCTGCTGACTGGAGAGCCAATGCGCTACTTTGCTGACTGGAAAATAGACGCATTTCAGTGTTAGTGCCGATTCTGTTTTGGCGAAGCGCGTTAGCATTGCGCTTGACGGTTGCAAAGATAGTGAGCCGAGCACGATATTTCCAAAATGTTAAGCCGATTTTTACTCGGTCGAGTCAAAAATTGTTAGTCAGTTGGCGATTTTGAGCAAATTTCGCCTAAAATGAGACTCGAAACTCGGCGCGTATGCCGTCAGGAATCGGCGAAGCGGCGCGGTGTTCGGGAAGAAAATAAAGCGAGGTTTCAAGGTCATCGTTGGAAAAGCCGTGCGTTTCATTGAAGGTGTTAATGCCGCGCACGGCGTTAATCATGCTCAACACGCGGTTGATGCCCATCGCGGCAAGGAAGTAGTAAATGGATTGATAGGCTTTATCGCTTTGGATTCTTAAATCGCGGAATTGCCTACGGTCGGCTTCGCTGTTCCATTGCCAGAAGTGCGTTTGTGGGTTGTAGAGCCGTCCGAAGTCGCGGTTGCGCAGGCGGTCAGCGTTGAAGTCGTCGATACTGCTGAACGAGGAAATATCGCGCCAAAATTGTTCGTCTTTATCCCCTGAAACGCCCGCGTTGGTGCGCGCTAAAACTTTATAGTCGGATTCGAAGCTCGAGCCGCGAACATACTGCGTGCCAATGCCCAAGAGTATTGCAATTTCTGCGCCGAGAAAGTATCGACCCGATTGGAAACTGCCTGCATAAATTTCGCCCATTCCCGGAAGCAAGAGCGAAAGTGCCGCGCCAACCAGAGCCGACTTCGGCTGAACAGAGGCTTCAAGCAAAGAGCGATTCGAAGGCTCGGTGGAAATCATAGGACGTGGCTCTGAACGCGATTGAGCAAAGAGCGAAACGCTCGAAAAAAGCAAACCCAATAGCAAAATAGACGAAAAAACGAGGCGCATTGCCATTCGATTAAATTGAAAATGGAAGTTACGAAACGCGCTTTGGCGTCAAAGGGCGCAATCGCGCCACAACGGTTACTCGGCAATCCATTCCGTTAATTTTTTTTCATACTCCGAGACAAGGCGCGTGGCGCGGCTCTTGGAGCGCGATTCGGCGTTGATATGGAAGATGTCTCGCTCGCGGTCGGGCAAGAGCAAGAGCGAGGTTTCGTTGTCATAGATAATTTTCACGCCGTCAATCAAAACGCGATAGTTGCTTGCCGTGTCTTCCATAATTTTGCGCATCATTTTGCCTTTCAAGTCGCGCGGACAAGCCACATTGCGCTTGACAATGAAATAGCGTTCAGGATAGCGTGCATCGAGTTCAGCAATGCGCAACTTGGATTTTGCCATTAGCTCCAAGATTTTAACTGCGGAGAACATGCCATCGACGGCGAAGAGGAATTTCGGGAAAATAAACCCGCCTTTTGTGCCGCCAACAAAGGCGATTTCAGGGTCGGAAAGCACCACGCGCATTAAATCCAAGTGATTGTCGCCCGTGCGAACCACGCTCACATTGCGCTCGCGGCAGATGTCATCGACTTGTTGCGACGCCGTGATGGGAACGGCGATTTTCTTGGTTTCAGGGTGCGTTTCAAGATAGAGCAGGGTTACGAGCGTGAGCAATCGCTGATGCTCCAAAAACCTGCCGCGCTCATCGACGACGAAAATGCGCTCTGCGCCGCCGTCAAGTATAAAGCCAATATCGTAGCCGAGTTGCAAAACTACGCCCGAGAGTTTATCGGCGGCTTCGAAAAATTCTTCCGCGCTTCGAGTGAACTTCGAGGAATCCAAATACGCATTCAGCGAGATGATGTCGAGCCCCAAACTGCCGATAATGCTTGGAAAGAGCGTGGCCGCCGCGCCGTTGGAGTAATCAATCGCCACGCGAAGTCGCGCTTTACGAATCGCTTCGGCATCGATGTTGTTGAGAAAGGCATCGGTGTAGCTTTCAAGCGTGCGTTCGGGAAAGTTGAGATTGCCGACGTTCTCGTAATTGGCTCTGCGATAATCTTCGCCGAAGAAGGTGCGCTCGACGCTCTTGGATTTGGCGACGGAAAGGTCTTGACCGCCTTTGTCAAAAAAGATAATGTCGCACAAGCGTTTGTCGAACGGCGATTTACGCACATGCACGCCGCCCATTTCCGTGCCGTTTTTGAGGCGATGGCGCGCAATCGGAATCGGGGTAGATTGTAAATCATTGACCGTAATGCCTGCGGAAAGCAACCCCGAAATCATAGCGCGGTTAATCATGCGGGAGACTTTATCGACATCACGGCTGACCGTTACGCTCGAGCCTTCGGGAAGAATCGTGCCGTAAGCCGCGCCAAGCTTGGCGGCAAATTCAGGATTGATTTCGATATTCGCCAAGCCTGTAATGCGTGAGCCTGCAAAAAGTTCGCGCGTCCAACGCGATTCCCAAATCAAACTTTGCGT
>CALGMC010000094.1 GCA_937959145.1 uncultured Chlorobiales bacterium | reverse complement strand
CGCATTAGCCTCGCTTGGGCGGCGATTCTCACAGGCTCGGCTCTGCTTTACATCGGTCTCGGCAAAGCCGTCGTCGAAGTCGCGCTCTCGATTGCCTCGTTCACATATGGCGGATTGCTCGGCGTTTTTCTCTTGGCGATGTTTTTTCGGCGCGTCTCGCCGCTTGGCGCAATCGTTGGCTTTTCCGCAAGCGTGCTCGTGATGGCATTCGTCATGACGCAAACCAAACTGGCTTGGACACTTTACACGCTTATTGGGAGCACAACGGCGATTCTTGTCGCGCTTCTCGTTTCGCGTCTCTCGAAACAAAAAAGCGTCTCAACCGAGACGCCTTTATCGTGATTTGATTTAGACCTTAGCGACTGAATCCACCAAGTTTGGCAAGCAGGTTGCGCAAGTTGATGCCCGCACGATAGACGACCGTTCCAATGCCGTCGCCTGATTCTTTCTTGCCTTGTTCATACTCTTCAACGCTCATTTCTTCTAATTCGGCTGTTTTTGCCACTTCGGCATTTCCGAATTCAAGGTCGTAATAGCGTTCCAAGTCGCTCTTTTCTTTATAGTCTGTGTTCAGATAATCCAGCATTTTTTCCTTTGATGATTAAAATTGGAGGTCTTTATTCGTTTTTAGCGACGGAAGGTTGCGCGGAATTTTGGAACGAGGTTAGCAATAAAAAAGGCGTCTCACTTTCGCAAGACGCCTCTTCAAAATTGTGATGTGTTTATTTTGCTCAATTCATCACCAGCATCATCACGGAGTTCTTCGCAAAATTCACGAGCGGCGAGAAGAAAAGTCCCAAACCGACGGTGAGAATCGCTAAGAAAATCGCGAGTGCCTTCGCAAAAACGCCTGAATCAATCGGTGCTTCTGAGCCGTCTTCGGCTTCGCGCAAATACATATTGAGCGGAATTTTGAAGTAATAGTAAAGCGACACGGCACTTGTGAGCACGCCGATAATGGCGAGCGTCAAGAACACAGTGCCTTTGCCTAAGAGCGCAGTGAAAATCATATACTTTCCAACGAAGCCAACCGTTGGCGGCAAGCCTGTAAGCGAGACGAGGAAAACCGTGAGCGCGGCGGCAGTGAGCGGCATTTTCTTTCCGAGTCCGCGATAGTCATTCACATCATCACTTCCGATTTTATTGGCAATCAAAATTACCACATAGAACGCGCCGACGGTCATCACGGTGTAAGCGGCGAGATAAAACATCACGGCTTGCGTGCCTAAGTCATCGGCAACCAAAACGCCCAAGAGCAAATAGCCCGCGTGCGCAATAGAAGAATACGCGAGCATACGCTTAACATTGCTTTGCCAAATTGCCGCAAAGTTTCCGAGCAACATTGAAACGAGCGCAATCAGCGCGAAGAAATTCACCCAATCAAACGCGAGTTCGCCTGTTGGCTCTGCGGGAATGGCAACTTTGAAGAAGCGAATGAGCATTGCAAATCCAGCCGCTTTTGAGCCGACAGCAAGAAATGCCGTAACGGGCGTTGGCGCACCTTCATACACATCAGGCGACCAGAAGTGAAACGGCACTGCACCAATTTTGTATCCGAAGCCGCCCATCACCAAAAGCGCGGCAAGCGTGAGCGTAACTTCGTCCACTTCATTTGTGCTAATAAACTTGGCAATTTCGTAGATGTTTGTTTGCCCTGTTAAGCCATAAATCAGCGACATTCCATAAACCATCAAGCCCGACGACACCGCACCATAAACGATGTATTTAAGCGACGCTTCTGACGACTTAATTTGATGCTTCAAATAGCCCGTCAAGATGTAAGATGAAATGCTCACGAGTTCAAGCGCGAGGAACATCATCAGCATATCGCTTGCCGATGCCATTAAGAACATTCCGAGCACCATTCCAATGAGCACCGCATAGTATTCGCCAATGTTTGCCACATTTCTTTCGCCCAATTCTTCCGAATCCATCGTAATCAATACCGCCAAGATGCCTGCACCAAGAAACAGGAACTTGAAGAACACGGCGAAGGGGTCAACGACATGCATTCTGAGAAAATACTCTTGATTTGCCATGCCCACTTGTTGCCACGCAAAAAAGCCTGTAACGATGAATCCAATAATCGCAACGATTGGAATCACTGCGCGTTTTTTGCTCACGCTCACAATCATATCGAGCACAATGACGAGCAAAAACAGCACCGAAAGCGAGAGTTCGGGCACAAACGCACCCAAACTGACTTTGACTTGTTCAATAATTTCAGGAAGATTGTTCGGCATTTGATGTGAAGTCTTGTTGAATATGATTTAACACCGTTAAACTTTACACTTACTTCAAGGCGACATTTGCTGTTGCCGAGAGAATTTCTGCCACTTTGTTCAGGCTTGGCATAATCAAATCGAGCACGGGCGCAGGATAAACGCCGATGATGATGACAATCGCGGCAAGCGGCGCGAGCAAAGCAATTTCTCGTCCGTCCAAATCCACTTTGCCGTTCCAGTCGTGGAAGTGCGCGTGCTCTTCGCCGTGATGCCCTTCGACTTCGTAGGCGGCATTTGGTCTTCTTTCGCCGGTGAACATGGTGCGGTAGGTGCGAAGCAGATAGGCGGCAGAGAGCAAAATGCCAAGCGTTCCGACAACCGCCAGCACGCGCGTTTGTTCAACCGCGAACGCGCCCAAGAAAACGAAGGCTTCTGCGACAAATCCTGACAGCGCAGGCATTCCCAAGTTGCCCATGAAGGCAAGCATAATAAAGCCTGTATAGACGGGCATATACTTCGCCAATCCACCGAACTTGTCCATTTCGCGCGTGTGCGCACGTTCGTAAATCACACCC
>CALGMC010000093.1 GCA_937959145.1 uncultured Chlorobiales bacterium | reverse complement strand
TCATGCAAGTTTGAAATTGAGTCAATCAGAATTTGATTTGCTCGGAACTCTAATTGCTGAAATGTTCCTCGAACAAGTCCTTTCACTCGCAACACGTCGCCAAGCGTAAGGCTTTGAACGGCTTGCAGGTCGACAATGCCTTTCGGTAGTTCAGATTGATGAAAAAAGAGTTGCCGTCCGCGAAGCCTTGATAAATCAGCCTTATCCAGTCCGTTGCCGAATATGTGAATTTCACTTGTTGGAAAATTTCTCGCTAAAACGCCTGCATCTTGAATGTGCGTCGCTCGCAGATTCGGATTGAGCGAAAAAATTTCAAAGGTATTGGTCTCGATTAAAGAGTCCAAGCGTTCGGAATTCATCGTGTCGGTGAGCAGTGCGATTTTCTTCGGTGGCGTTTGCACAAGGCGCGCGGGTTCAAGCCCTAACAGCGCAAGCGCGAGAATGGCGATGACGCTTAATCCCAACCGAAGCCCCAAACGTTTTTTCGAGGCGCGGCGCAGTTCCTTCGTCAAGGTAAGCGTTGCAAGAATCGCACAGAGCAAGAGCACAACGGCGATTTGCCAGCCCTCTGCTTGAAAGACAAGCGGCATTATCGTTTCTCGTTTAGCAATTTGAAATACCGATTCGTCAGTTGCGACCTTCCTGCGTGTTCCGATTTCGGCAGTTGATACGGCACAGGAAGCATATCGCTGAACGCCCGTTGAACGCGCCGCACATCGTCTTCGGAACAGGCTTTCCCCGACTTCGCGTCAGTCATGATTTGTCGGAGCGATTGCAACGCTGAAAGTTCTTTCAAATTTTTCTCGAGCGCGAATTGAGCAAAGGTTTTTCCCGCGTCTTCAAGCGTTGCGCGTTCATCGTTTGAAAATGTCTTTTTGCCGTTGTTCAAAATGTTGAGCGCGTTTTTTATCACTTCCAAAGAATCGTTCAAGTTGCGCCTTTCAACGCTTCGAGTAGATTTGATTTTGGCGTTATCGCCTGTCAAGCGAAGACGTGCTTCGTCAATCGGTGTGGGCTCGAAGCCTGATTTTTCAACATAGACGCGGGCTTGCTGTTGGAGGTCTTTCAAAAGTTGCAAGGCTTTGTATTCGTGTGGCAAAGCGCGTTCAGGTTCAGAAAGACGCAGGAATTTTTCCGCCTCCCACATTTCGGCAAGCGTGGCTTTGAGTTGTTGCTTGATGGGTTCGGAGAAGAATGTGGCGGCTTCTTCGATGTCGTGTCGGTGCATATACGGCTCGACAAGTGCTTCAACGCTTTGGGCGGGTTGCGCTTTTTCGTCGTGATTGTGTCCGTCGTCGGCTTTTGGCACTCTTGCCGCCGCTTGCTTTTGCAGTTTCACGATTGGGTTCGTTGAAGTGTCGCGCATGATTTTCGCGCGTTGTTCGTTTTCCGTCTCGCCAATGCTTATTGCGAGTTCTTCGCCAAGAAACTTGCCGTAGCGCAAACGCAAGAGTTTTTGCTCAACTCCTAAATTTTCGCTTCGCATTCTGAATAGCGATGCTTCAAGCGATTTTTTTTCAGCGATGAGTTTTTCCGTATCGATGATGAGTTGCCGCTGACTACGGAAGTAAGTCGGAAGGCGCAAAACAGGCATTGCGATGCTTTCGCTTGAAGTCGTTTGAAGCGTGTCTAAAATTTTTGCGAAGTAAGTTTCAGAGCGGGTGCGGTTCGGCTTTGACTCTCGGTTGTCAAAGGCTTCAATGAAGAAGTAACACTCGTCGCCGTAGGTGAGGTCGTAATTTTTCAAGTTGAGCATTGTTTCGTATTGCTCAATGGCGTTTTCAAATTTTGATGTTGGAGAGAGTTGAATCGTATCGCTTTTGAACTTGACGGCTTCGCCTTTGCCTTTGGCTGTGGTGAGCACGAGATATGTTTTTCGGATTTTGTAGTCGTCGCTGATTGCAACTTTGACGAACAGCCGTGCGGAATCGGGCGACGAAAATTCCGTGCGCGAGTTTGGCGAAATCACGCTCACAACGGGCGGCAAATCTTTTTGCACGTCTATGGTTGCAACCTCTGAAATAAACTCGTCTATCAACAGCGTGTAAAGTTGGCTTTGTTCGACTTTCATTTCAGCATGATAGGTGCGCTCTGTTTCGTGCTTAAAGCGAAGCGTATCGCCTGAAACTGTCGCTAATTTCACTTGCTCGCAGTCGCGATTGAGTTTGAGCGTCCATCGCACGTTTGCATGCTCTTCAGCAAGAATATTGAGCGAGGCTTGAACGCGCTTAGGTTTCGCGGTGTATCGTGGCGGCTCAATTTGCACTTCGAGTTTCTCAATGTTCAGAGACGGCGCAGTGCTTATGAATGTTTGTTCAGAGGATTGCAGTTGTTCCGATTCCGTTTTCGGAAAAACGGCGATAAGTGCCGACAAGGCAACACTCGCCCCAAACCACAATAGATTTTTTCGCCACTCGTTTAGACGCACGCGCTTCCCTGCTTGTTTTTCCAACCACTCCGATACCTTTCGCCGTTGAAGCCTTGCGAGCAATGAAAGTTCTTCGGGTGCGTTCAAGAGCAGTTCCGCGCAGTGCTCACATTCAGGCAAGCGATTGAGTTCGCGAATAATCGTTTGAGTCGTTATTTGATGCTTTTCAAGGAAGAGCACGAAGCCAACCACAAACAAAATTGCCGCAACAATCACGGCATCGGTTTCGCTCAAACATCGCAACGCCAACGCACCGAAAAAGAGCGACAGCGCAAGGCTGTTCAAGAGCGCGTTTAGTCGCAGGGCGTTTCGCCAATCGGTTTCTATTCTTTTGAGAAGGCTATCCATCGTTCAAGTCCAACAAGAAGCGTTACAAGAATCCAAATCGGAAACACGAGCGAATGCTTCGTCTCTTCAAGCGTTTTAGGCG
>CALGMC010000092.1 GCA_937959145.1 uncultured Chlorobiales bacterium | reverse complement strand
AGCCTTGCCACAACGGGCGGCGAATACTCGCCTTGGATTCTGGGCGCATACTTCGCCTCCGAAGACCTCACGATTTACCTCTTGCTTGAAAAGTCAGGCAAAACGCTTGCCAATCTGAAAGTCAATCCCAAAGGCGCGTTGCTCATCTCTCAAAACGACGCCATGAAAGATTTTCTTCAAGCAGAGTTCGTCGCCACACTTCTCCCCGATTCCGAAGAAGCACGTGTGCGTGGGTTGCTTGTGGCAAAAATGCCTTGGTATCAAACCTACACGCCTTGCACACCTGTGCGACTTGATGTTCAAAAGTGGTTCGTCAGTTCCCTTTCGCGGCAGTGGTTTCCTGCAAAAGTTTTAGACACATCTCTTATCAACGCTTAACACTTGGAGGTAAAAAGCAATGGAACTTACCGTTCAACCGAAGCCGTCCGCTCAAACGTGGTGGATTGCGTTTCGTCCGTATTCCTTCACTGCATCAGTGATTCCTGCCGTGATGGGCGGCGTCATTGCGCTCACGATGCGCGCACAAGGACTTGTCAATTTCGAGTTCAGCATCTTGAATTTCGTGCTGTGCATTTTGGGGTGCGTTGCGATTCACATCGTAACGAATCTCGTTAATGACTATTACGACCACAAAACGGGATTAGACAACAAAGACAATTTCGGCGCGCTTAACATTCTCGTTCAAGGTGCTTTGACGCCGAAACAAGTTGCCTTCGGAGCCGTCGTTGCGTTTCTCGTTGCGCTTGCGATTGGCATTTACTTCATCATCGATGCCAAAGAGCAGGCTCATGTTTTGATTTACCTTGTTGCCTTCGGCGCGCTCTCGGCTTACTTCTACACCGCTCCGCCGCTCTCCTTGAAATATCGCGGAATGGGCGACCTGCAAGTCATTCTTTCGTTTGCTACGCTGATGGTCTTCGGCGCATACTTTGTGCAAACAAAAGAGTTCTCGTGGCTTCCGATTCTCTACTCAATTCCGATTGGATTGCTCGTCGATGATATTCTGCACGTCAATAATCTGCGCGACATTCCCGCCGACCGCAAAGCACAGATTTCTACGCTCGCGATTTGGCTCGGCGAAAACGGCGCGAAGAAGTTCCACTATGTGCTTTCGTTTGGCGCATTTGTTGCGCTGGTGCTTCTCGTGCTTTTCGCAAAACTCACGCCGTTTGTGTTGCTCGCGCTGTTGGCTCTGCCTGCCGCAATTAAACTTTCCAAAGAAGTTCAAGCGATGGAGCAACCGAATGTCGACCCCATGATTGTGGCTCGCGCCGCTCAACTACACGCACAATTCGGCGCGCTGATGATTGTTGGTTTAATTGTTGGAATTTTCATTCAATTCTAAACTCTCTCCAAAGATGAAATACTTCGTGGTTCAAATGACCTGCAATGAAGGTCGCGCTCAAGATGTGATGATTCACGCAGGCGAACATATCAAATGGATGTTGGAAAATATCCCAAAAGGCATGTTCGTCGCCGCTGGTCCTTTCATTAACGAACAAGGCGCATTTGACGATGGGCTTTGCATCGTGAAAGCAGAAAGCAAAGAGGCTCTCGAAGAAGTCTTAAAGACCGACCCGTTTTACACAATGGGGATTCGCAATTTCACGATTCGGCAGTGGGATTATCACGTCGACGAGTTTGGCTATCGCATTGACTTTCCGCCACATCTTGCCGAGCAGTGGGGCGTTACGCCAACTCCGACGAAGATGCGTTTGTCTTCTTCAGTAGCCTAATTTTTTCTAACTCAATCTTTCGTGAATATGTCAGTTCGTTCGACTGCTCAAAGTGAGGGCGTTTTCAACGGCGATGCTTCGATGTCGTATCAAGTTGCGACACCGTCAGTCGCCTCGCCTACGCTCACCCTTTCGCCTGAACGCGAGAAAGCCATTCGTGTGATTAAGGTTTTGCTGTTCAGTGCTTCGGTGATTCCTGCAATGGTTGTGGGTGCGATTGCCGCTCATCAAGGATATTTTGATGCTTTGTCTTTTACGCTTGTTGCGCTTGGACTTTTCATAGGTCAAGCGGGCGGCGATTATCTTTACTACTACGGCACAAATTTCCATACCGACCAACGCGACGCGCATACCAAAATTTTTGCAGGTTGGCGACCCTTTTTTGCCGATAAAATCTTCAAAGATGAAAAGACGCTCACAGCAGGCATTTTGTGTCTTGTGATTGACGCCATCATCGGCGGATACTTCGTCTATAAAATCGGCTTTGAGATTTTGCTCTTCGCGATTTTGGGCGGCTTGGTCGCGATTTTCTTCACGCCGTTGATGCTACGCGGATACAAGGAGGTCGTCATCTTCATCACCTTCGGACCGCTCTCAATGATGGGCGCGTATTATGCGCTCAATCCTTCACTCGATTTTACAACGCTTGCCATGTCAATTCCTATCGCTTGTTTCGTAACGGTTGTCGCTTACCTCAAAGGTGCACGCTATGAAATTCGCGAGGAAGCGGGGAATGCGTTTGTTATCAAGCTCAACAACACGGTCATCAAGTCGCTCTTGATTGCGGGTTATGCAAGTTTAATCGTTGGCGTCGCGCTTCAAGTCTTGCCCGTGCTCACACTTTTAGGCTTGCTTTCTGCACCGTTTGCGCTATCGGTTGTCAAAACGGTTGAAGCCAATCGAAGCGAAGTGCACGAATACCTTTGGGCAACCGTGCGCTCGATTACAACGCTCATCAGTTTCGGAGTGCTAACCAGTCTTGGATTTTTACTTTCATAATCAACCTTCAAACAGTAGGAGTATCGACACATGAACGCCTCTGCAAAACAGTTCACGCTCGCCGAACAAATCGGTATTTGGGTTAAAGCGGCACGCGCGCCTTTCCTTGTCACCAGTGCAATTCCCGCCATGTTGGGCGGCATTATCGCCTTTGCTCATGGCTCATTTGATTGGACGCTTTTCTCTATCGCTTTCTTGGGCATTATCGCCGCACACACCGCCGCCGATTTCATCGATGATTACTTCGATTACAAAAACGGCAACTTCGCCAACAAAGACCAACAATTTCACGACAGCCCACTTGTTCGCGGACTCATTACGGACAAGCAAGTGTTTGTCGCGTTTCTCATCTGTATTGCGTTGGCACTTGCGTCGGGCTTGTACATTCTGTTTGCCGTCGGCATGCCGATATTGATGCTCACCGCCATCGGCGCGTTCTTCGTCTTGTTTTATACTTCGCCACCGTTGCGACTTAATTTTCGCGGCTTAGGCGAAAGTTCGCTCTTCTTTGCATTCGGTCCGATGCTTGTCTTCGGCGTTTATTTTGTGCTTACACAGTCGTTTAATTGGTCGCCTATTTTGGCTTCCATTCCAGTTGGCATTTTCGTGATGAATGTCGGAATTGTCAGCAACATCTTTGACCACAACGATGATGTGAAGAACAACAAATTCACCATGCCCGTCAAGTTAGGACAAGCGCGCGCCGTGCAAATCCTAACCGTCATTACTGCACTTGCATATCTCTTTTTGATTGGCAGTGTCTCATTCGGCTTTTTGCCTGTGTGGTCGCTTTTGGCGTTGCTCACTGCGCCAATGTCTTTCAAAATGGTCTCACTTGCTCGCAATTATCATGACCTTTCGCAGTATCAACCTGCGATGTCGCAAGCGATTGGCGTTGCCACGCTGGGCGGACTGTTCATGGTCGTTGGCTACGGCATTTTCATTTTGACACAGTGATTGGCTCTGTCTGATTTTTCTCACATCAAAAAAACCAACTTTCATGTCGCCGCAACGCTCGCGAACCGAAGAAGCCAAAGAAGCCAAACGCCAACTTCTCATTCACGCCGCTATCGAGATGTTCGCAAAGAAAGGCTTCCACGAAACGAAAATGCAAGACATTGCCGACTACGCCGCCGTCGGCAAAGGCACGCTCTACGAATACTTCGAGACGAAAGAAGATTTATTTCTTGCCGTCTATGACTCTTGGATTGACGAATACGAAGCCGATATGCTCCGCCAATCTGAACGCCTTTTAGACCCTGTCTCCAAAGCCAGCGCGCTGATTGACACAACCGTCGAGTTCTACGAAAAGCACGCCGACCACGCCGCCATCTTGCTCGAATTTTGGGCGCACGCGATTCGCTCTCAAAATCCGCATTTCCTCAATCGCATTCGCGAAATGAAATCGCGCCTTTCCGAACTCGGCGGAAAAGTCGCGCAAGAACTTATCAAACTCAAACTCTTCGTCGATGTCGATGTTGAATCCTTCACGCGACTTGAATTGGCAATGTCAGACGGCGTCTTCCTTCAATGGATTTTGGACGGAAAATCTTACCCGCTTCGCGACGCCTACAAGTTCCGCCAATCCTTGATTGGTGCTGGCTTAATGACAAACACGCTCCGCAAACTTATTGCACCCAAAACTGACAAACGCCTCAAACAAGGTTTCCTCAAACCCAAATCATCAAACAAGAAATCAACATGAAACCTATTTACGGCCTGCTTTTCTTTACGCTCCTGAGCGTTTCCGCTTATTCGCAAACCGCCACACTCAAAGGCAGAATTACAACCAGCGATGGCGATGCCGCCGTCGGCGTCTCGGTGTTCATCAAAGACACGAAGATGGGCACGACCACCAAAAGCGATGGAACTTATCGCTTGGAAAAATTGCCCGCAGGCGCGCAAACCGTTGTCGTTTCAGGCGTCGGATACAAACGCATTGAGCAAACGATTGGACTTTCGCCAAACGACGAAACCGTCGCAAATTTCGTCCTCGAAGTTGAAGCCATTAGGGCGCAAGATGTGGTTGTCTATGGTGCGTCGCGCCGTATGCAGAAACTGACCGAAGCCCCTGCCGCCGTCAATGTGATTACGCCTGCGGAGTTAGCGCGCGGCGCAATTCACGGTCAACTCGGCAAAGTTTTAGAGCATCAACAGGGAATTGATGTAGCGCAATCGGGCGCAAATGACTTCAACATCAACACGCGCGGATTCAACAACTCCATCAACCGCCGCGTTTTAGTGCTGATTGACGGACGCGACCCCTCTACGCCACTTCTGAACTTGCAAGAATGGAACTCGCTTGCCACAACGCTTTCCGATGTTCAACAAATAGAAGTCGTGCGCGGACCCGGCTCGGCACTCTTTGGCACAAACGCTTACAACGGCGTCATCAACATTACGACCTTTGCGCCGCGCGATGTTCAGGGCACTCGCGCCGCCTTCACCTTCGGCGAGTGGAACACCTATCGTGGCGAGTTCCGACACGCACAAGCCTTCGGCAAATTCGCCTTCAAACTTAACGGCGGCTTTGCACGCATGCGTAACATTACGCTCGTCTCACGCGACACCACAACGGGCGGACGATTGGAATATCCCGGACTTGGCATTGACCGCCGTCCGCTCCGCGATGAATGGCTCGATAACTTCAACAACGTGCTTACGCTACGCGCCGATTATGACTTCACCGACACCGAACGGCTCACGCTCGAAGGCGGCATTTCCAACAGCGGCAATGAAGTTTATGTCAATACGATTGGTCGCATCTTGATTCCGCTTGTCAATAAGCCGTTTGTGCGCCTTGCTTACAACACGCCTCGCTTGAACATTCAAAGCGTTTGGAATCGCCGATTCACGCCGTTCCCACAACCTGTTTTGAACACGCCTGCGGCAAATTCCGCCGAAGATTCCGACGACATCACCACTGAAATTCAAGTCAATGATTCTTACTTCAACAACCGACTTCGCGCCATTGCAGGACTTTCGCATCAATGGCAACGCATTGAAACGGTCGTCTCGGGCGCGCAACCGTTGCTCAGTGCCAATTCGCTTACGCGCAACAACTTGCACAACACTTTCACGGGCATTTACGGACAACTCGAATACAACCTCTTGCCAAACCTTCAACTCGTTGGCGCAACGCGCGTTGATTTTTCAACCTTGATTGAAACCAAAATTTCTCCGAAAGCCGCGATTGTTTATTCGCCGTTTGAAAATCACACGTTCCGCTTTACGGTGAATCAAGCATTCTTGCGTCCGAGTTATCCCGACTTCTTCCGCCGCTCTCAACTTGGCGCGCCGATTAACCTTGCCACAACGGTTCGCGCCATCAACGACTCTTTGACGCTTCTTGGCGTCAGCGATACGCTCACCTTCTCGCGCCTTGACCGTTTCTCGCTTGGCAATCGGAACATTAAGCCCGAAGAAGCCTTGTCGTTTGAAATCGGCTACAAAGGCGTGCTTTCAAGAACGCTCTTCGTTACGGTTGATGCGTATTTGAATCGTCGGAGTAATTTTATTTCCTCGCCGCTCAGCGTCAATGCGCCGCTCGTCTTTACGCCCTATCGCTACAGTTCCGCCACGCCTGAAGTCAACGAGTTTGTCAATCGCCGATTGGCACAAGGCATTCAAGCGGCACGCATTAACCCTGTTGAACTTGTTATCGCCGAAAATCGTCCGATGCTCGTTCAAACCACGCTCAACATTGGCTTGATTGAAGAACTCGGATTGGAATTTGGGGTGAATTATTACTTGAACGATAACTTACTCTTGACGGCGAACTACGCTTATCTGAACGCGCGCGTCTTGGAAAATGCTGTTCCTGCACAACCGATATTTCCGAACACATCGCCGCATCGCGTTAATCTCGGCGCAACTTACACCGTGCCGAACCAATTTGATTTCTCGGCGAACTTGCGCTACGTTGAGGGTTTTCCTTGGCTGGCAGGCGTTCAAGAGGGATTCGTTCCTGCTTTTGCTGTGTTGAATCTCAACGGCAGTTACTACATCACACGCTATTGGAAAATTGGCTTTAATGTCTTTAACGCACTTGACCGTCGGCATTACCAAATTTTTGGCGGCACCGTCTTGCAACGACAAGCCACGGTTTCAACCAGCGTGAGTTTGTAGCGAAGAACTTCATGCTCGTCATTCCGAGCGTCAGCGGGGAATCGATTTGGATTCTTCACTTCGTTCAGAATGACTTTCTATGATTGACATCAACATCAACTTACAACGCCCATGCGTCCGCTTTTGCTTTTGCTTTCAGCCGTCTATTTAACTTACATGTTGGACTACATGATTATGCCCGCTTTAACGCAAGCCTTTGTGAAAGCATTTGACTCCTCGACGCGCGAACTTGGAACGCTAGTTTCAGCATATAGTTTGAGCGCAAGCATCTTTGGCTTGTTCGGCGCGTTTTATCTCGACCGATTCAACCGCAAAAGTGCCTTGCTGTTGCTCTATGGCGGATTTGCTGTTTCGCTTCTTTTGTGTGCGCTCGCGCCATCAGCAACGGCTTTGATTGTGGCAAGAGTAATTGCGGGCGCATTCGGCGGCTTAATGGTTGCAACGATTTTTTCCATCATCGGCGACCAAATCTCACCAGAACATCAAGGCGTAGCATTTGGCACAGTGCTAAGTTCGTTTGCGATTGCCTCTGTCGTCGGCGTTCCGCTTGGGTTGTTTCTTGCTGAAAAATTCAGTTGGAACGCGATTTTCTTTTTCAACGCGCTTTTGAGTTTTCTTGTATGGATTTCCTTGCTTTTTGGCTTGCCATCTATGAACGCACATCTTTCGCTTCAAGCGTCGCAACGAATTTCAGAGCAGGCAAAAGCCATTCTCACTTCGCGAAGTAATTTTTCAGCCTTTCTCGTTACCGCGCTGATTGCGATGGCGAGTTATGCCGTGATTCCCTTCATCAATCCCTTTCTTGCGAGCAATCGCGGACTTTCAGATTCTGAGATTCGCACGCTTTACATCGTCGGCGGTGTGCTTACTTTTCTTGTTTCTTATCCAACGGGTTGGCTTGCTGACCGCTTCGGCAAGTGGTCAATTTTTCTCACGATTAGCCTTTTGCTCGTGCCGCTTACGCTTCTTTTCACCACGATGCCGACAAGTTCCTTTGCGTTGATGCTGTTCATTTTTGTAGCGTTTATGTCGCTTTCGCGTGCGCGTCGCATTCCTGCATTGGCACTGATTACATCAAGCGTTCCGCCAACCGTTCGCGCTGGATTTATGAGCGTGAATGCGTCGTTTGAACAACTCTTTTCGGGGATTTCTGCCTCTGTTGCAAGTTTGCTTGTGGTGCGCTTGCCAAGCGGCGAACTTGACGGATTTTTATTTGCAGGAATTTTATCTGCAATGGTTGCCGTGCTTGCGGCGGTCTTGCTTCGCTTTGTTAAGCCAATTTCGGAAAGGGAAATCTCAACGCCTTTGCACATTCCTGCTGAAGCAGCTTAATGCTTTTCGGTTGTCGTGAAAGTTCTCGCAAACGCTTATCTTCTGAAAACTGAACTTTCAAAAAACCGACTATGTCAGAAGCAGTATCGTGCCCTTCTCTTCGTTCATTTGGCGACCTTTTTGAACCTCCTTTTCTCTCTCACCTCGAGCGACAGATTCTTCCGAAATATCTTGAACACCAACGCTGGTTTGCTTCAAAGGCTTTATCTATCAAGCGTTTGCGGATTGTTGACGCTTTCATTCCGCCCGATTCGCACTTTGCGCTTTTGATTCTCGAAGCCGAACTTTCACAAAAACGCATTGAGCGATATTTCCTTCCTTTGTCGCTGAAATTGTTAAGCCAATCCAACAAGATTACTCACAACTATCCACAAAGCCTGATTGCCGAACTCTCTTTGTTGGAGAAACCTTCGGTCTTAATTGATGGCATTTATGACGAGGCGTTCCGCACATTTTTACTCGACGCTATCGCCTCAACGCGCTCGTTCAAAACAGCCGTTGGGAAATTCGTGTTCGAGAAAGGCTCGAGCCATTCTTTCAAGAACATTCTATCTTCAAAAGTTCTTTCATTGGAGCAAAGCAATTCTTCTGTTCGCTACGGCAAAGAGTTGTTTATGAAAGTTTATCGCAAGTTGGAAGAGGGATTGAATCCTGATGCGGAAGTGCTGTCGTTTTTAACCGAGACGGCGCATTTTGAGCATGCGCCAAAGTATGTCGGTTCGGTTTGCTATCTATCGCCGAACCGTCAAGAAATTTTTCTCGCGCTTCTTCAAACCTTCACCCAAAACAAAAGTTCAGCGTGGGATTTGACGCTTCTCGAGGTGCAATCGTTTTACAAAAAAGTTGAACACCACGAGCCTCTTACACTTTCCTGCACTTCATTTTTTCAGAATCTCGACGCGCCGCCATTACCACTTGTGAAAAACAACGCAAAACGATTTTTAGCGCACGCGGCACAATTAGGCAAACGAACTGCCGAACTGCACCTCGCGCTTGCTTCTTCCAAACGCCCTGCTTTCAAGCCTGAACGGCTCACCGAAGAAAATCAAAACGCGATTCAAGACGCCTTGATAAGCGAAGCCACCGCCGCGCTCAAATTGCTTCGGTCCAAATTTCAGACGCTTTCCGAGAATGCGAAAGAACTTGCCGAATGGGTTTTGAGTCGACGCCAACACATTTTTTCTCGCTTACAAACTTTTATGACGTCGCCGATTGGCGTTCACAAAATCAGGATTCATGGCGATTATCATTTGGGGCAAGTGCTCTTCACAGGAAAGGATTTCGTCATCATTGATTTTGAAGGTGAGCCAATGCGTCCGATTGAAGCGCGTCGCCAAAAGCGTCCTACCTTTCAAGACCTTGCGGGCATGATTCGCTCATTTCACTATGCGGTTTATGCGTCACTGCTTCAAGATGAAACGCGCACAACACAAGCCTTGCATCGTTTAATGCCGTTTGGCGAAATTTGGTTTTGCGAAGTCAGTCGCACGTTTTTGAAATCGTATTTAGCCGTTGCCGAAAGTGCGCCTTTTGTTCCGAAAACGCTTGACGAGCGCGAGCGATTGCTTAACGCATTTTTGCTTTCAAAAGCCATGTATGAACTTTCGTATGAGCTCAACAATCGTCCCGATTGGGTTGTGATTCCGCTTCGTGGTATTGTTCAAATTCTTTCCGAATCATGACGCTTGAAACACTGTTCCGACCGCTGTTGCATCTTGTTTATCCGAATGTTTGCATCATTTGCCAATCGCCTTTGACGCCCGATGAAACCTACATTTGTAGCAACTGTCAAAATGAATTCGATGCATTTTTACTGCCAAATGAATCCACCACCGATATGCTCACTTCCTTGCAAAATTGTTTTCCAAATCAAACAGTCATTAGTGATGCGCTCTCGCTTTATCGCTTTTACAAGCAAGGCAAGTTGCAATCGCTCATTCACGCCATTAAGTATGACGGCTTTTCTCGCGTTGCTGTCGAGCAAGGTCGGCGTTTAGGCGAAGTGATTTTGCGCGAAAGACCCAATGCCAAGTTTGATTTCATTGTGCCCATGCCGCTACACAAACTTCGCAAAATCGAGCGCGGATATAATCAAGCCGAGCGTCTCGCAACCGGTGTTTCTGAAATCGTCGGCGCGCCTGTCAAGGAGCTTGCACAACGCACGCGATACACTTCCACACAAACAGGCTTTTCACTTGAAGGCAGAAAACGCAATATCAAACATGCGTTTCAATGTCCTTCCAAATTGAACGGAGAGCATTTGCTTTT